>JARXKO010000188.1 GCA_030271595.1 Pseudomonadota bacterium
TTTTCAAAATGCATCCGCGGGTGGTCGGTCGGCATGTTGAAGGTCCACATATATTCGTCGACCACCATTCCGGGGTTTTCGATCGGCACGAGGATGCAGGTGATCCCCTTGGCATCGCCGTCTTTGCCCGATGTACGGCAAAACGCGGCGCAGTGCGTGGCGACGTGCATGCCGGTGATCCACATCTTGCGCCCATCGATCCGCCACCCGGGCACGCCGCCCCGGGTTTCGCGCACCGCCTTGGTTTCCATGAAGGTCGCGTCCGAACCGTGATCGGGCTCGGTCAGCCCGAAGGCGACACGGCGCTTGCGCTCGAACCCGCCGAGGATGAATTCCTCCTGCTGCTCGGGCGTGCCGAAATGTTCGAACATGTTGACGAAGGGGAAGTTGCCGACGATCGAATGCTCGTTCTGCAGGTCGTTGTGCAGACCCAGCCCCAGCTGGGTGAAGTGATCGCGGATCACTGCCATCCACAGGTTCGAACCGTCTTTGCCGCCGTATTTCTTCGGCGCGGAAAAGCGCCAGTGCCCGGCCTTGTCGGCGCGCATTCCGGCTTCGCGCAGCAGCATCTCCCATTCGCGGCGCGGCAGGCCCTGGTTTTCGAAATCGGTGCGGGCATATTCGCGGCGATGATCGAAGAAGCGCTCGTTGTCATCTTGAGCCTGGAGCGGCGTAATCTCGTCGGCGATGAATTTGTCGAGCTCGGCGAGGTAGGCCGTAAGCTCGGGGGCAATCGCAAAATCCATGTCAGGTTCCTTCCCAGAGCGCCCGCGCGGTGGCGAGGGCTGGATATTTCGGCATGTCGGCAGCGAGCTTGCCCAGTGCCACCCGGCGCAGCCGCGCCAATAGCCCGGGGGTGGCAAGGCTGGCTTTGCCCGAAATCAAATCGGCGGCGAGCGCGGCATCGCTTGCTGCGGGGCGCTGCTCGAGTTCGCGTACGACAATCCCCAGCGCGTTGCGCGCGACAGCCAGGTCGAACTTGCCGCGCCCGCTGACCAGCGGCTTGATGTCGCTGGCGAGCCATTCGGACACGGCGGTCAGCACTTCCGCCGCGCTCGGCTCGCCTTGGCCCGGCGCGAGCGGCTGGGTGGCGGGCGGCAACGGCCGTTCCCGCTCGGCGGCAGGGGCCTGGTCTTCGAGCAGCAGCAGCAGGTCGAGCTCCTGCTCGGCGGTGCGCCGTGCGACGACGACGCGTTCGACCGAGCGGTCATGCCCGGCGCGCCAGAAGCCGCCCATCTGCAGGCAGCCGAGCGCCCACCAGAACGTCCGGTAGATTGTCCAGAACCGGAAGCGTTCCGGGTCGAAGCGCTCGCCCCCCGCAGCCTCATAAGCTCGCGCCAGGTCTTCGACCGAGGTCAGGCCGTAGCCGGGCCGATCCGGACGCGAGAACCGCCACACCGTCATGCAGCCGAACGCGAGGTCCTCGTGCCAATCGCCGAGATGCGCCAGTTCCCAGTCGAGCACGCCGGTCAGGCGGCCATGCTCGAACATCAGGTTGCCAAGCCGGAAATCGCCGTGGACCAGCCGCGGTGTGACCGGCGGGGGAATGTTCCCTTCGAGCCAGCGCAAGGCCAGCGCCAGGATCGGACGGTCGCCACCGTAACTGAGGAAGCGCTCACGCAGCTCGCCCAGCGCCTTGGCGGTGTCCATGACCGGCACCGTCAATCCAGCCGGATCGATCCGGTGTGTTGCGACCAGTTCGCGGGCGATATCGCCGATGCCAAATTCTGGGTCAGCTTCCGCCAGAAGCAAATTGGGATCAGCCGAACCCGAAATTGCCCGCATCACATAGCCCGATCCGATCCCGTCGCTGGGCTCAAGCTCGACCAGAACCTCGGGCGCCATAACCCCGGCGGCGCGGGCGGCGCGGATCAGCGCGGCTTCGGCGGCGTGGTCCATCGGGCGTCCGGCCATCATCTCCAGCGTGGGCGCGCGGCGCAGCACACACGGCACGTCTCCCGCGCTGAACCGCCAGCTTTCCATGTTGGCGCCGCCCGACAGCCGCTCGGGTCCGGTGGGGGCGGGCAGGCCGACGCGGGCCAGCGCGACGGTCAATCCGCCGATCAGTTTCTCACTCTGCCCGAGGACCGGGGAAGTGGTCACGCCGCACCCTCCTGCCGGCGTCACAGCCGGTCGTCGCTGGTGTTAATCGCGCGATTAAACAAGATCAAGCCGCTGCGCATCGCGGGCAAAGAAAAGGGGCACCAGGTTGCCCCGGCGCCCCAGATCTTTTGCCTGACGGCGAAGATTACATCTTCGTCGAAGCGTCCGAAGCAGCCTTGGCAGCGGCGTCGCCGGCTTCCTTCACCGAATCCGAAGCAGCGGTGCTGGCCGAAGCAGCAGCAGTCGAAACGGCACTGGCAGCAGCGGCGCCAGCGTCGGCAGCAGCGGTACCGGCATCGGCGCCCATCGAGGCAGCGTCGGTTACGGCGTCAGAAGCGACGACTGCAACGTCATCGGCGTCCTTCTTGCAAGCCGACAGGCTAAGAGCGGCGCTGGCGACAACGGCAGCGAGGATGATCTTGCGCATGAATAGTATTCCTTGAACAGCGAGTGGACCACGTACGATGGCCCAGCCTAAACCAGACACACCGAACGGAAAGCCAACCAAGACGGTAGACTTCGCCGCTCAAATAGTCACCTTCGCTGCGCGACGCAAGCGATAGTCGCCGGGCCGAAGAAAGGGCGCGCAATTCCGCGCTTTGATTCGCTTATCGCCCAAATGTGGCAAGCGCATGTCGTTTGCACCGATCGGCGCGCAGTCCGGTGATTCGCGGCTTAAGGGGGCCTTACACCGGCCTTAAGCACCTGCTAGCGTGCCGCTCATGGACGCCAAGCAGCATCTCTACCTGGTCGACGGTTCGGCCTATATTTTCCGCGCCTATCACCGGCTACCGCCGCTGACCGATCCGCAAGGTACGCCGGTTGGCGCGGTTTACGGCTATACCACCATGCTGTGGAAACTGGCCGACGACCTCAATAAGGCCGACGGTCCGACCCACCTCGCGGTGATCCTCGACAAGTCGTCGAAATCGTTCCGCAACGACCTTTATGACCAATACAAGGCCAACCGACCGCCCCCGCCCGAAGACCTGATCCCGCAGTTTCCGTTGATCCGCGACGCTACCCGGGCCTTCTCGCTGCCGCTGATCGAGGAGGATAACGTCGAGGCCGACGACATGATCGCCTCCTACGCCCGCGCCGCGACGCTGCGCGGCTGGGACGTGACAATCGTCTCTTCGGACAAGGACCTGATGCAGCTCGTCGGCAAATGTGGCACCGGGGGCGGGTGCATCGACATGCTCGATACGATGAAGAACCAGCGGATCGACATTCCCGAGGTGGTCGAGAAATTCGGCGTCCTCCCCGAACTGGTCGGCGATGTGCTCGCGCTGATGGGCGATGCGGTCGACAATGTGCCCGGCAT
>JARXKO010000189.1 GCA_030271595.1 Pseudomonadota bacterium
TCTCATTCCACGGCGACCAACGCTTCGAGCAAATCATAAACGCAGCTGAACGGCGGCTAAGGGAGGAAGGGAGCCGGCCCGAGCACATTTCGACGGATTGACGGCGCGCCGGGGTGAGCGTCCGCTTTCCGTCTCGTGTCCGCGCCAAAAGATAATGTCTGCTTTCCACCCATTCCGGACACTAGCGGCTTCTAGACCGTAGCCTTCGCTCAAAGCTGGAGGTTCGCTCATGCTCTATACATCGTCCGCTCACTACGTGCCGCGCAAGCCGACCGGCGCCAAACTCGCACTAAAGCCGGTCCACGTTTGGGGCATACATGTTCGCCTGCAGGTCGCCCGCCAAGCACGGGACCTCGCGCTCTTCGATCTAGCGCTGGATAGTAAGCTCCGGGGATGTGACCTGGTGCGCCCGCGGGTCTCAGATCTGCTCTCGCCTGGCGGCGTGAAACGCCGAGTGGTGATCCTCCAGCGCAAGACCGGCCGACCAGTGCAGTTCGAAGTGACCGATCAGACGCGCCGATCCATCGCAGATTGGATCAGCGGAAAGGGTCTAGGCCCCGGGGATTGGCTTTTTCCAAGCCGGATGAAAAAGGGCAGTCACCTGACCACGCGGCAGTACGCTCGGTGTGTCGACAAGTGGGTGAGCCTGCTTGGTCTGGATCCGGCCGCCTACGGCACACACAGTCTGCGCCGGACGAAGGTCGCCTTGCTTTACAAGAAGACCGGCAACCTGCGCGCGTGTCAGCTCCTGCTAGGCCATACAAAGCTGGAGAGCACCGTTCGCTACCTCGGCGTGGAAGTTGACGACGCGCTGGAGCTCTCGGAAGCGCTGGAGTTATGAGCCGCTAGTGTCCGCAATGGGTCGAAAGCAGACATTAACCGCTGAAACCGCGGACGGGGCTTGAGCCTTCCCCAAAACCCCCTCGCAATGTAGGATTTCGTCTGCCAGGCTGGTTGCGTGACGCGCGTTCGGCCTTGGCTCATCCTCCTGACAGCCGGACCGCTTAAGTTCGCAGGAAATGCGCCAAAGCGCGTGACAGTAGCGACATTTGGACGCGCTCCTCTCTACGGCGTCATTGCGCGGACCCCGTCGAAGCGGCAATTGGGCGCGGAAACGCTCCGGAAAACGGGAATTCGGCATGAAAATTGCGCAATAGTGGCCATGACCCCGATCCCGCCATCCACCCGCAAATTGGCTGGAATCGTCGCGATTCTGGCGTTTATCATCTTGTGGGCCGTGTTGGTCGCAAGCCTGTCTCGGTTCATCGGCCAATGGCCTGTTCTCGTTCAGGCGCCATTCTATCTGGTTATGGGAATAGCCTGGATCTTCCCCGTAAGGCCGCTGATCCGCTGGTCGCAGACGGGCGATTGGAGCCCCGGCAACCGCGATTGACCGGCGCGGCGATTGAATTTTGCCTCTTGGTGTATTATCTAACTATAGCAGCACGATGAACGCGACGACCCTTCCACGCCACCCGTTCTCCGGGTTGAAGCTTCCGCGCCTCGCCTGGACTCGCGAGAGCCTCGGCACGCCCTTGGCCGCGGCATTGCTGTTCGGCAGCGTGCTCGGCGCCGGCCAGGGCTTCTCGACCGCGGCCCCGCCGGCATCGGCGCCCCCCGCGCCGCCAGCGATGGTGGTCCGCGCCCTCGCTCCCGAGCAAGCGGTTGTGGTCAACCAGGAAATTCCGCTTGCGGGCGGCCCCAATCCCGCGGCTTCAGCCTTCCTGTTCAAGGGCAATGAAGCGGCGCACACGCAGGCGGTCGACTGCCTTGCGAGCGCCGTTTATTACGAGGCTGGAAGCCAGAGCGACGACGGCGAGCGCGCCGTCGCCCAGGTGGTTCTCAACCGGGTTCGCCATCCGGCTTTCCCGGGCAGCGTGTGCGGCGTCGTCTATCAGGGATCGAACCGGGTCACCGGCTGCCAGTTTACCTTTACCTGCGACGGCTCGCTGTATCGCCGCCCCGACGCCGCCGGGTGGCAGCGGGCCAAGGCCGTTGCCGAGGCCGCGCTTGGCGGAACGGTCTATGCCCCGGTCGGCTGGGCGACCCATTACCACGCCGATTACGTCGTGCCCTATTGGGCTTCGACCCTGGCCAAGAACGCCGTCGTCGGGGCGCATATCTTCTATCACTGGAGCGGTGGCTGGGGCCTGCCCGGCGCCTTCGTGCAGCGGTATTCGGGCCATGAAGCGAGCGCCGAGGCGCTGCGCAGCGCCGCGCTCGCGGTCGAGGCCGCGACTGCTGGCCAGGCGGGCTCGGCCATGGCGGCGGTCGAACAGCTTCCGGGTGTCGAGGCGATCAAGCTCGCGCCGTCGATGCGCGGCGACAAGCGCGTCGCGCTGCGCTTCAACCAGACCGCGCGCAAGGCCGCCGACCAGGCCGCGCCCAGGGATTATGGAGCGGAGTTCAAGGCGTCGGACAATTTGCGCTGGACGCTTTCGGCGGAAACAACGGGCGCTTCCCAGCAACCGCTCGGCGTGGCCGCCCCGGCCGCCGCAGCAGCCGCCGGCGGAAGCTCGCTCAAGCCTTAATTACCGGCGGGCCCGACGACTTCGGCCGGGGCCAGCAGCAGCTCGACCCTGACCCTGATCCGCCGAAGCCGGCTGTCGGTCGCCATATAATCCCCTGACAGGTCGGCCGCGGCACTGAACAGACGCCCGGTCACCGCAATCTGGCTGAACGTCCCCCGGTCGCGCAGCGGGTCGCGGTCCTGGAGCCGGATGACCGCATTGTCGAAGGCGGCGCAGCGGTCGAACTGATGGATGTTCGGCTGACGCCGGAGGACAGCCTGACAATCCCGGCTCCTGCCCGCAAGCGCCATTTCATCGCTGGTCCGCGCAAGCCGCGCCGCGTCCGCCACGGCTCCGTCGATCGCCGCCAGGCTGAGCGGCTGGTCCATGACATCGATCCGACGGGCCGCGCGCCGGGCGTCGTGCGGCCCCAGGCCCGGCGGCTGGCTAGCAGGTTCCGGGGCAAGCACCGAGAGGATCAGCGCCGCGCTCCCCAGCACCACCACCAATGCCGCCGCCCACACCGTCCGCGACCAGCCCGCCGATCGCTCGGGGAACAGCGGATGAAGGGTCAAATCGTCCTTGATCCGCAAGGCCGCTCGAAGCTCGCGATAGGCGCGGTTGATTTCCGCGGCGCGGGCGACGTCGCCGCCAGCCCGATCGGGGTGATGTTCCTTGATCAGCCTTTTATAGGCGCGGACGACCAGCTCCGGATCAGCGCCCGGCTCGAGTCCCAGAACGGCATAAGCGGATTGATCGCGCCCCATCGGCAACGGGGTCTAATCGCTTGGTCCAGACGTGGAAAGTGGCGCGAGTGACGGGGCTCGAACCCGCGACCTCCGGCGTGACAGGCCGGCGCTCTAACCAACTGAGCTACA
>JARXKO010000190.1 GCA_030271595.1 Pseudomonadota bacterium
GTCAGCGACAGGCGCGCGGCGGTGACGCTGTCCGGCCCGAGGATTGGAAGCTCGCGATAGACGACGCGCAGGCCCTTGTCCTCGGCCAGCAGACGCTCGATCGCCGGGTTGCTCGCCTTGCAATAGGGGCAGGCATAATCGAAAAATTCGACCACGGTGACCGCGGGCTTGGCGGCGCCCTTCCAGCTGCTCGCGAACGGCGTTTCGATCGCCGCGCGATTGGCGTCGAGGACCGGCGCATATTGCCGGTCGCGCAAGGCATCGACGGTGTCGGGCAGGATCTGCGGGTCGGCCAGCAATCCTTCGCGCACGATCCGGCTGCCGAGATAGTGCGGGGCAAGGATGGTCAGGAGCGCCGCAGTCAGCAGCGAACCGGTGATTCCACCCGCCACTGCTGCGCCGAACGTTCGCCGGCGCCGCGGCGGGGGGGTGTTATCGGTCACTCATCCTCGTCATTCCGGCCCTTCTTGCCCTTCTTCAATTCGGCGCGGCTGACCATGGCAATATCCTGCGCTCGAAGCCAGTCCGGCGAATTGGCGGGGATGCCGCGCATCGCCATTTCGGCGCTGGCCAGCGCAAGCTTTGGCTTATTTTCAAGATTGCTGCGCTCGGCGGTGGCGAGCTGGGCCCGCGCGGGGTCGCCTTCGCGGTCATAGACAATGCCCAGCTGGTACCAGGCGAACGGGTCCTCATTGTCGCGGTTGACCGCCGATTTGAGGACCGTCTTGGCCTCGGCGAAATTCTTCGGATCCTCGGTCGCGACCAGCGCGTGACCGAACATCGCGGCGATCAGCGGTGCATCGCTCGAGGCCAGGGTCGCGGCGCGTAGCGGCTCGATGGCTTGCGCCGGCTGACCGGATTCAAGCAGCACCTGGCCCTTGAGCTCGAGGAAATAGGGGTCGCCCGGCGCCGCTGTCAGCAGGGCAGCGGTTTCCGACAGGGCTTTGTCGGAATAACCCCCGACATGATAGGCATAAGCGCGCGCATAATGGCCCGGGATGCTGAGATCGCTTTCGGGATATTTGATGATCGCCTGCTTGGGATTGACGAATCCGAACAGCTTGGCCTTGACCCGCTCGAAGCGCGCCTCGAGCGCCGGATCGACTGGCTTGTTCCACGCCGGGTCGGAGTGGAATGCCTGCTGCAGTGCCTCGATCCGCTCGGTCGACAGCGGGTGGGTGCGCCCGTAACTGTCCTTGTCGTAAATCGCGAGCCGATATTCCTGGTTCTGCAGCTTTGCGAAAAAGTCGAGCATGCCCTTGCCGCTGATCCCTGCCTTGGAAAGATATTTGACCGCGGCCTGGTCGGCGCTGCTCTCCTGGGTCCGCGAGAAAGCGAGGAACTTGCCGAGCGCGACCTGCTGACCGGCGGCGATGATGCCCATCCCGGCCTCGCCCGCGCCGGCGGCGATTGCAAGCGCTCCCAGGACCATGGTCGCGATGGTCATGCCGGTCGCTTCCTTGGCGCCGTCCTGGAGGCGGATGGAATGCCCGCCGGCGACGTGGCCAAGCTCGTGAGCGACGACCCCCTGGACCTCGCCGACATTATCGGCCGCCAGGATCAGTCCCGACTGCAAATACACCACTTGCCCGCGGTCGACGAAGGCGTTGATCTCGGGATCGCCCAACAGGACTACCTTGGTGCTTGCCGGATCGAGGCCGGCGGCAACGATCAGCGGCTTGGCCATGTCCCGGAACAGGGCCTCGGTCTCGGTATCGCGAAGGATTCCGGGATCGTCGGCATAAGCCGGCCGGATCAGCCCCAGCGAGAGGACCAGCGCCAGCATCAGCAGGCGCGCGAAGCGAGCAGGAGCCGAGGTCATCGCCGCCGACTTACCATGTCCGCGCCTGAACCCGCGATGAAAGCTTATGCGCCCGAACCCGCGCACGCGCACCCGCTTAGCCGAAAGTGCGTTGCCACCAGCCGCCGCGGCGCGGCTCGCCGTCGTCGTCAACCTCGTCGCCGTCGCTATTCGCAGCGGTCGCCGGGGCTTTGGTTTTCCCCTTCGCTGCGGCGGCCGGCGTTTTGGCTTTGCGGCCTGGTGCCTTTGGTCTGGCTCCTGAGCTAGCTTCGGGTTCGGTTGCTTGAGCAGGCGCAGGTTCAGGGGCCGCGACCGGTGCCTCGTCGGCCTTTGCTTTGCCTTTGGCAGCGCTCCTGCGGGCGGGTTTCTTCGCCGGTGCTACGGAGCCTTCCGGCACGGGAGCCTCGGCCACCGGAGCCGGGATCGCCGATTCGGCTTCGCTGTCGGCCTGGGCCGGCTTGCGGCCGCGGCCCCGGGGTTTGGCGTCCTCCGCCGGTGCGCTGTCGGCGATCGGCTGTTCATGGTCGACCGGGGTATCGATCATCGGTGAGCTGCCGGGTTCGACCGGCGCCGAATCGCGGTCCTGGCGCGGACGGCGCGAACGGCGGCGGCGGCGGCGATCACCGCCACCGGCTTCCTCGCCATCATCCGCTGACGGTGCGCTGGGCTCGCGCGCTTGCGGCGCGGCTTCGGCGGGGTCGCCCTCGTGACCGTCGCCGGCGCGCGGCGCCTCGTGGTCGCGGCGTCCACGGCCACGTCCGCCGCGGCGGCGGCGGCGGCGGCGGGAGCGGTCGTCGCCGTGGCCATCCTCGCCGTGTCCGTCCCTGGCGCGCAGGTCTTCGCCGCGCCCGCCGTCACGCGATGAGCCGGCTTGAGTCTCTTCCTCATCGTCCTCGTCGTCGAGCGAGATTTCGATGTTGTCGGCGTCCTCGCTGTCGTCGATGTCGTCATCGATCTCGCTGTCGGCCGGGGCTTCGATCGCCGCCTGCGGACGCTGCTCGACGATCGGCGGCGGACCGGCGCTTTCGACCGTCATCTTGGCGCCTTCGAAGCTTTCGTCGATGGCGACTTCGATCGACACGCCATAGCGGGCCTCGATCTCGGCCAGTCCGATGCGCTTTTTGTTGAGGACATAGACCGCGGCCTCGCGCCCGGCGCGAAGCATGATCTTTTCACCGCGGCCGCGGGCGGCTTCGTCTTCGATCATCCTGAGCGCGCTCAGGCCCGACGAGGATGCCGTTCTCATCAGCCCGCTGCCTTCGCAATGCGGACAGGCCTTGGTCGATGCTTCGAGCACGCCGGTACGGAGCCGCTGACGGCTCATTTCCATCAGGCCGAACGAGCTGATCCGCCCGACCTGGATGCGCGCGCGGTCATTCTTCAGCGCGTCCTTCATCGCTTTCTCGACTTTGCGGATGTGGCCGTTCTGTTCCATGTCGATGAAGTCGATCACGACCAGTCCGGCCATGTCGCGCAGGCGCAACTGGCGGGCGATCTCGGCCGCGGCCTCGATGTTGGTCATGAAGGCGGTCTGCTCGATATTATGCTCGCGCGTCGAACGGCCCGAGTTGATGTCGATCGA
>JARXKO010000191.1 GCA_030271595.1 Pseudomonadota bacterium
TCGAGGCCCGAGACATAGCCCGTCTTGGGGTCGGAGCGCAGGAACTGCTCATAGCTTTCGCGCTGAACCTCGATCAGGTTCGGCATTTCGCTGATTTCGTGGATGTTTCCGAAAATCTTGCGGATCCGCCGTGACGCGGTGGGACGGGCCTTTTTCTTGGCCGGTGCTTCGATCGCCTTGGTCGCCATTATATTCCCTGCGCTGCCGGGCACGCGTGGAGTCACGCCGAGCCCGTGATGTGAACTGCCGCGCGGCTCCCGTTTTTCCTCGCCATACGTGCGGGCCGTGCGCTTGATCGGCCAGTGTCCCGGCGAGGACAGGAAAGGCCCCGGGGCGCACGTCACCGTGCGGCGGAGCCGTCATTTGTGGATAGGCTGGATATAATCCTATTTCCGCCGAGTGCAAGCCTCGCCTGGACACAACTTGCGGCGTCCGCTCAACTGGCGATAGGGCGCGCGAATGTACGATTCCTCCGCTCCCCGCTTCAGCGACGGGTTCTTCACCGTCGCCGACGGCCTCCGCCTGCATTATCGCGATTATCCCGGCGATACCGCGCGGCCGCCGATATTGTGCCTTCCCGGCCTCACCCGCAACGCGCGCGACTTCGCCGCTTTGGCCGAGCGCCTGTCGCCGCGTTTCCGCGTGCTATGCCTCGATTTTCGTGGCCGCGGCGGCAGCGATTTCGACCCCGAGCCTGGTCGCTATCTCCCGCCCACCTACGCCCGCGACACCATCGCCTTGCTCGACCATCTTGGCATCGAGCGAGCGATCTTCGTCGGGACATCGCTCGGCGGGATCGTGACGATGATCGTCGCGGCGATGGCTGGCCAGCGCATCACCGCCGCCATCCTCAACGACGTCGGCCCCGAACTCAGCGAGGTCGGACTTGACCGGATCCGCAACTATGTCGGCTCGGGTAAGACCTTCGCGACCTGGGCCGAGGCGGCCGAGGCGGTGGCCGACAACCAGTCGCGCCTGCCCGCCGCGTGGGGCGCTGCGGAATGGGAAGAAATGGCCCGACGGATGTGCCGGACCGGCGGCGACGGCACGATCCACTTCGATTATGATCCGGCGATCGCCGAGCCGTTCCGGCTCGCCACCGGCCGCCCCGATGTCGACATGTGGCCGTTGTTCGACGCACTCGCCGAGCACCCACTGCTGGTCGTTCGGGGTGAGCGCAGCGAATTGTTTACCGACGCTGCGCTCACGGCGATGGCGAAAAGAAGCCCCAATGTTTCGACGGTGACGGTGGCGGGGGCAGGCCATGCGCCCGAGCTCGACGAGCCCGAAGCCGTCGCGGCGATCGATGCGTTCCTTGAGAACGCGCCCGGCTAGGACGCCATCTTGCGCGCTTCGGGCTCTGATGTGCCGGCGATGGCATTTTCGAACACCAGCCGCTCAAACATATAATATAATGGAACTCCGTTGCGCAGCGAGACCTGTCCGCCGCCGCGGAGGTTGGTGAGATCCTGCTGCGCGATTTGCAGCAAGCGACGATAGATCGGGATTCCCTTCGGATCGGTCCCGTACATGGCCCAGATCGACCCCCATTCGTGAAGAAAGCGATCGAGCTTCGCGACGACTGCTCCAAGCAGCGGGTTGGGGACCGCCTGTTCGCGCAGCATCGCGATATGACTGGCGATCTCCCACGGTGACATGATCACGGGCGAATTGACTTGCTCCAGCCGCAACGGCGCGCCGTCGCCATCGCCGGGGTTGAATTCGACCGGTTCGGCGTCGGGACGGGCGGTCCCCGCTTCAATGAGGTCGTAGAGCCGGCCGCCGCCAACGGTGTCGATGACCAGGTGGACTCGGTGTTCGCTGCCCTTGTTTTGCACGTCGTGGGGCATGAAACTGTCGAACGTCCAGCATTCGCCCGGCGCCATGTGCACGGTTTCGCCGGCGCAGGTGAATAACACCGCCGGATTGGTGATCACCGGAACGTGAATGCGGATGTGGGTGCGCCAATAATATTGGCTGTCGATATGGAGCGGCACTTCCGAGCCCGCGGCCAGGCCCATCAGCCGGCTGCGCCCCCACACGCTCCCGATCCAGCGCATCAGTTCCTGGATGAACGGACAGGCCTCGAGATACGGCGTCGGCTTCATGTTCCCGGTGCTCGCGTCGGTTGCCGCGCCGTCGGGGGAAATAAGGCGGACCGCGTCATTGCCCGCAAAGCCGTCCGGGTGGGGCACCCACGCCTCCTTGGGCAGCGCTTTGACTTCCGCGACCAGCGCTTCCGGATTGAAGCGCACCGGCATGCGGATGAATGGCTGGGTGAATTTGATCGGCATCGCTGGCTCTGGCGCCGGTCAATGCTGCGTAACGGCCTCGGATGCAACAAAAAGGGCCAACCCTGACGGCCGTCGGGGCCGCAGTCGCTTCAAGCCTCAGCGTGAGCCCTGTCCCGGGGGACAGAGGGGAGCGATGCGCCTGTTTTGCGGACCAAACGAAAAAGGGCGACCCCTTGCGAGGCCGCCCTTCCCATCCGCGGGCGCTTCAAGACACCCACGAAACTGGTGCAGAAGCTTATTTGAGTTCGACGGTTCCGCCGGCTTCCTCGATCTGCTTCTTGAGCTTCTCGGCTTCGTCCTTGTTGACGCCTTCCTTGACGGCCTTGGGCGCCGCTTCGACCAGCGCCTTGGCTTCGCCGAGGCCGAGTCCGGTGATGGCGCGGACTTCCTTGATGACGTTGATCTTCTTGCCACCGTCGCCGGTCAGGATGACGTCGAATTCGGTTTTCTCTTCAGCGGCCGGAGCGGCGGCAGCGGCAGGGCCGGCGACGGCGACTGCAGCGGCGGCCGAAACGCCCCACTTTTCTTCAAGCGCCTTGGCCAGCTCGGCGGCCTCGAGGACGGTCAGTGCCGACAACGTGTCGACGATCTTGGTGATATCAGCCATTTCAAAAACTCCTTGCGGGCAGTGACGCCCAATTGTCGTGCGATGATGAAAAACGAAAAATCAGGCTGCCTTGGCGGCGTACGCACCGGTCACGCGGGCAATCATGCTCGCGGGCTCGATGGCGATCCGAGCGAGCTTGGTCGCGGGCGCCTGGATGAGGCCCACGAGAGTCCCGCGCAGCTGGTCGAGAGACGGGAGTGCGGCAAGCGCCTTGATCCCGGTCACATCGAGCAACGTGTCGCCCATTGCCCCGCCGACGATCTCGAGACGATCGTTGGTCTTGGCGAACTCGACGGCCACCTTGGCGGCGGCCACCGGGTCGCTCGAGGTGGCCAAAGCGGTCGGGCCGGTCAGCATGTCGCCGATCGGTCCGTACTTGGTGCCCTCGATGGCAATCTTGGCAAGCCGGTTCTTCGCAACCTTGAACTGGGCTCCGGCGTCGCGCATCTTCAG
>JARXKO010000192.1 GCA_030271595.1 Pseudomonadota bacterium
GATGTCACCATTCCGGCCGAATATGTCCTGCTTCGCCATTATCTCGGCGAGCCCATCGACGAGGCGCTCGAAGCGAAAATTGCGACCTACATTCGCCGGCTTCAGTCCACCGTCCATCACGGCTGGCCGCTCTATCATGGCGGCGGGTTCAACATCAGCGCGACGATCAAGGCCTATTATGCGCTCAAAATGATCGGCGATTCGCCCGATGCCGAGCATATGCTCCGGGCCAGGACCGCGATCCTCAAGGCCGGCGGCGCCGAGGCGGGCAACGTCTTCACGCGCATCCAGCTGGCCTTGTTCGGTGCCGGGTCGTGGGACGCCGTGCCGACGATTCCCCCCGAACTGATGCTCGCGCCGCGCTGGTTCCCGGTCCACCTCAGCAAGATATCCTATTGGGCGCGGACGGTGGTCGTGCCGCTGCTGGTGATTTGTGCGCTGCAGCCGCGCGCGCGCAATCCCAAAGGGGTGACGATCGACGAGCTGTTCAGTGGTCGAAACGCGCCGCTGAGCAGCCAGGCCGCGAAGATCCAGTGGCAGTGGCGGGTTGGCTTCGACTGGCTCGACCGGGCGCTCAAGCTCGGCCACTCATTATGGCCCAAGCGCTTCCGCCGCCGCGCGATCGAGCAGTGCCGTGACTGGGTGATCGAGCGGCTCAACGGCGAGGATGGGCTGGGCGCGATCTACCCCGCGATGGCCAATGCCGTGATGATGCTCGATGCACTCGGATTTCCGCCCGACGACCCGGCACGTGCGGCGGCGCGCGAAGCGCTCGAAAAGCTGATCGTGGCCACCCCCGACGGCATCTATTGCCAGCCGTGCGTGTCGCCGATCTGGGACACCGCGCTCGCCGCGCACGCCATGCTCGAAGTCGGCGACGACGACGCGGTCCAGCGCGCGACCCGCGCCCTCGACTGGTTGCGCCCGCGCCAGGTCCTCGATGTCGTTGGCGACTGGGCCGATGAGCGCCCGGGCCTCCGTCCCGGCGGCTGGCCATTCCAATATACCAACGATTTCTATCCCGACACAGACGACACCGCGGTCGTGGTCATGGCAATGGATCGCGCCCCCGCCGAAGATGGCACGCGCTATGTCAAAGCGATCGGACGGGGCCGCGAATGGATCGAGGGGATGCAGTGCCGGGGCGGCGGCTGGGGCGCGTTCGACGCCGACAACGACAAGGAATATCTCAACAATCTGCCGTTCGCGGATCATGGCGCCTTGCTCGATCCACCGACTGCCGACGTCAGTGCACGCTGCCTGTCGATGCTGGCGCAGCTGGGCGAGCCGATCGGATCGCCGCGGGTCAAGGCGGCGCTGAAGTGGCTGGAGCGCGAGCAGGAAGCCGACGGCAGCTGGTTCGGCCGGTGGGGAGTCAATTACGTCTATGGCACCTGGTCGGTGCTGTGCGCGATGGGCCGCGTCGGGGTCGAGCGGTCGCATCCCGCGATTGTCAAAGCAGTCGACTGGCTTAGCGCGGTCCAGAACGCCGACGGAGGGTGGGGCGAGAGCGCCGACAGCTATCTGTCCGACCGTGCCGCTTACACCCGTTTGCCATCGACCGCATCGCAGACCGCCTGGGCCGTGATGGGGTTGATGGCGGTCGGCGGGCGGCACTTGGCAGCGGTCGAGCGCGGGATTGACTGGCTGGTCGCAAATCAGGCCGACGACGGGCGCTGGGCCGAGGAATCCTACACCGGCGGCGGCTTCCCGCGGGTGTTCTACCTGCGCTATCACGGCTATCGCCATTATTTCCCGCTGTGGGCGCTGGCCCGATATCGCAACCTCAGCCACGCCAATGCGGACCGTGTCGCATGGGGGATGTGAGGCCCGTCATCGTCGTTACCGGACTAGATCGCGAAGCGAGGCAGGTCAGCGGAATTGGCGTTCGCTTTGTCTGCGGGGGCGGTTCCGCCCAAGCCCTCGCGGCCAAACTATCAGTCCTGGCTGGCGATGCCGCCGGGATCATCAGCTTTGGCATGGCCGGCGCACTCGATCCCGGTCTGAACCTTGGCGATTGGGTGATCGGCAGTCGTCTGACCGGCGCGGTCGAGGGAGCGTGTGATCCGGCGTGGGTTGCGGCCTTGGCGCGGTGCCTGCCACGAGCGCGCGTTGGCACTTGCTTTGCCGATGGAAGGATGATCTCGACGCCCGCAGCGAAGCGCGACTTGGCATCGCGCTATCACGCGCTCGCGGTCGACATGGAAAGTCATGTCGCTGCGGCGGCCGCGGCCAAGGCGCAGCTGCCGTTCGCGATCCTCCGCTGCGTGTCCGACGAGGCGATCTCCGCGCTGCCGCCCGCGATCGGCGTCTCGATGGCCGCCGGAGGGGGTCTGGCGCTTGGCGCGATCCTCGCCTCGGTCGTTCGCCAGCCGGGGCAGATCCCGGCGCTGGTCCGAACGACGTTGGACTTTGCTCGCGCGTTCGCGACGCTAGGCCCGACCGCGCGTGCTTGCGGCCCTCGGCTGGCCTTTGACCAGCGTCAGGCCACCGCGGTTGTCCTCGCGCGGCGATAAGCGGCGGGGTCCTCGATCCGGATCCGCTCGACCTCTCGCTCGACCTGCGACGTATGGACATCGAGCGCCGGGCGCTGCCGTGACAGGTCGATATCGGGCGCCATCGCACCCTCGGTCCTGATCCCGCTCCGGGCCAGCTTCATGAACTCGAGTGGGCGGCTGATCGATTCGGTCACCGCGGTTCCTTCAAAGCCGCAATGGACCATGCAATTGGCGCACTTCTCGTAACGGCCGACCCCATAGTCGTCCCACTCGGTGTCTTCCATCAGCTCCTGGAAGGTTTCCACATAGCCTTCGCCGACCAGGTAACAGGGCTTCTGCCAGCCGAACACGGTACGCAGCGGCATCGACCAGGGGGTGCACTCATAGCTTCGGTTGCCGGCGAGAAAATCGAGGAACAAGGGCGAATTGGTGAACGACCAGGCCTTGCCGCCCTTGCCCCGGCGGAACACGTCTCGGAAAAAGGTCTTGGTCCGCTCACGATTGAGAAAGTGCTGCTGGTCGGGCGCGCGTTCGTACGCGTATCCCGGCGAGATGGTGACTTCGACGTCCAGCGCCTTCATATGATCGAAGAATGCCGCAAGCCGTGCGGGGTCGGCGCCGTCGAAGACGGTGCAATTGACCTGGACCCGGAATCCTTTGGCCTTGGCCAGATGGATCGCTTCGAGCGCCACTTCGTAGACTCCGTCCCGGCTGACCGAAGCATCGTGCATCTGGCGGTCGCCATCGAGGTGGATCGACCAGGTAAAAAAGGACGACGGCTGATAATCGTCGATCTTTTTCTTGAGCAGCATCGCGTTGGTGCACAGGATGACGAACTTCTTGCGCT
>JARXKO010000008.1 GCA_030271595.1 Pseudomonadota bacterium
CCGCCGCGAGCCGCTCGAACTGGCGCTCGTTGCCGATGGCGATGATGATCGGCTGGTCGGCCGCCTGAAACGGCTGGTAAGGCACCAGATTGGGGTGTCCGACGCCCTGCCGGACCGGATCCTTGCCCGAGACCAATTGGTTGGTCGCCTGGTTGGCGAGCATTGCCAGCTGGGTGTCGAACAGGGCCATGTCGATATGGGCGCCGCCACCGCTGCGCTCGCGCGCGAACAAAGCGGCGAGGATCGCGACCGCGGTGTACATGCCTGTAAAAAGGTCGGCGACCGCGACCCCGACCCGCATCGGGCCGCCGCCGGGTTCGCCGTTGGGCAGGCCGGTGATGCTCATCAGCCCGCCCATGCCCTGGATGATATAGTCGTAGCCGGCGCGTTCCGCATACGGGCCATCCTGGCCAAAACCGGTGATCGATGCGTAGATCAGGCGCGGGTGGGCGGCGCGCAGGCTGGCGGCGTCGAGCCCGAACTTGGCCAACCCCCCGACCTTGAAATTTTCGACCACGACATCGGCATCGGCGGCAAGGCGGCGGACCAGCGCGGCGCCTTCGGGCTTGGCGAGATCGATCGCCGCCGATTTCTTGCCGCGGTTGCAGCTGAGGAAATAGGCCGAGACCCGGTCAGCGCCCTCGCCATGCCACGGCGGCCCCCAATGGCGGGTGTCGTCGCCAACGCCGGGCCGCTCGATCTTGATCACCTCGGCGCCGAGATCGGCGAGCAATTGGGTGCACCACGGCCCCGCCAAAACCCGGCTCAAATCGAGGACCTTGACCCCTTCGAGCGGCGTCAATGGCGGCGCCTCCAGAAGCGGCGGTCGGAGAGCACCGCGCGGGCTGCATTATGGCCAGGAGCGCCGGTCACGCCGCCGCCGGGGTGGGCGCCCGATCCGCACAGATACAGGCCCCTGAGCGGCATCCGATAATCGGCCGCGCCGAGCATCGGCCGGGCGCTGAACAATTGGTCGAGCCCCATCTTGCCGTGGAAAATATCGCCGCCGATGAGGCCGAAGCGCCGCTCGAGGTCGAGCGGAGAGTGGATCTGCCGCCCGAGCACCGATTGGGCGAAGCCGGGCGCGTGGCTGTCGACCAGCGCGACGACCGCGTCGGCCGCGGCCTCGCGCTCCTTGTCCCAGCTGCGCCCGGGGCCGAGGTCGAAGCGGAAATGCTGGCAGAACAGGCTGGCGACGTGGCGGCCCTTGGGCGCGAGCGTCGAATCGAGGGTCGAGGGGATGAGCATCTCGACAATCGGCTGCTTGGTCCAGCCATGGTTGAGCGCGTCGAGCCAGGCGCGGTGCATGTAATCAAGGCTTGGGGCCATGATGATGCCAGCGGTCAAATGATTGCCCTTCTTGGGCAGGACGGTGAACCTGGGCAGCTCGGACAGCGCGACGTTCATGCGGAACGTCGCGCTTTCGCATTTCCAGCCGTTCATCCGGCTTTCGACCTCGGCGCTGACCGCACCCGCCGGCACCAGCCGGTCGAACAGCAATTTGGGATTGACCCCGGCGACCACGGTCCTGGCGCGCCAGCCTTTGCCGCCCGCGACCACGCCCGCCGCGCGGCCTTTATCGACGATCACTTCCTCGACCGGCGTGTTGAGGAGGATGTCGATCCCCGCCTCGCGGCAGGCGCGGGCCATGGCCTGGGTGATCGCGCCCATGCCGCCGATCGCATGGCCCCAGGCGCCGGGCACGCCGGCCGCCTCGCCGAACAGATGGTGAAGCAGGACATAGGCCGTGCCCGGGGTGTCGGGCGATGCGAAATTGCCGACCACGCCGTCGAAGCCGAACAATGCCTTGGCGAGATCGCCGGTGAAATGACGATCGAGGATGTCGGAAGCGCTGCGGGTGACGAAGTCGTGGACGATGCGCATCTCCGGCGCGCTCAAGCCCGCCATGTCGCGGCCGATGCTGAGCAATTTCGGGAGCGCCGCGGCGCGTGATCCGATGTCGGGCGGCGCGCGCAGGATCCATTTGCGCACCAGCGGCACGATCGTCTCGAGCTCGCGCAGATAAGTGTCATAGCCAGCCCCGTCGGCCTTGACGTGGCGGGCGATTTCCTTGCGCGTCAGGCCGCCGCGGCCGGACAGCAGATAATCGCCGTCGCCGGGAAGGAAATTGTCGGTCTTGCGGAGCACCACCTTGAGGCCGTGGCGCTCGAGCGCCATGTCGCGGATGACCTTGGGCTGGAGCAGGCTGACGGTGTAGGCGGCAGCGCTGTTGCGGAAGCCGGGGAGAAATTCGTCGGTGACCGCGGCGCCGCCGATATTGCCCGACGCTTCGAGGATCGTGACCTTGAGGCCCTTTTTCGCCAGGTAATAAGCGCAGGTCAGGCCGTTATGGCCGGCGCCGATGACGATCGCGTCCTGGTCGCTCATCGCATCAGCACCAATTCCTCGGACATCGTCGGGTGAAGCGCGAAGGTGGCGTCGAAATCCGACTTCTTGAGCTTCGCCTTGACCGCAATCGCCGCCGCCTGGAGGATTTCGGGCGCATCGGGGCCGATCATGTGGATGCCGACAATCTCGTCGGTCGCGGCGTCGACTACCAATTTATACAACGAGCGCTCGTTGCGACCGGCAAGGACATTCTTCATCGCCCGAAAGTCGGACGAATAGGTCTTCACCGAGCCCAGTTTATTGCGCGCCTGTCCCTCGGTCAGGCCAACGCTGGCGAGCGGAGGATGGCTGAACACCGCCGAGGGGATGCAGCCATAATCGACCCGCGTCGGGATTTTGCCGAAAAAGGTGTCGGCGAAGGCCTGGCCCTCGCGGATCGCCACCGGCGTCAGCTGGACCCGGTCGGTGACGTCGCCGACCGCGAAGATCGATGGCACCGTCGAGCGATTGTCCTCGTCGACCTTGATCGCACCCCTGGCGTTGAGCTCGACCCCCGCCGAGTCGAGCCCAAGCTCCTCGACATTGGGCACGCGGCCAGTGGCGAACAGCACGGCATCGGCCTGCAGATCGTCGCAGCCGGTCATCGCGACATGAAGCCGGCCGCCGCGCTGTTCGATGCGGTCGATCTGGGCGTTGAACTTGAAGTCGATGCCCTTCTTGACCGAAATCTGGATCAGCCGGTCGACGATCTGCTGGTCGTAATGCCGAAGCATGACGTCGCTTCGGTTGACCAGCGTCACCTGCGATCCGAATTCGAGGAAGATGCCGGCGAATTCGTTGGCGATATAGCCGCCGCCGACGATGACGATCCGCTTCGGCAATCGTTCGAGCAGGAATACCTCGTTCGAGGTAATCGCATGCTCGATCCCCGCGATTTCGGGCAAAGCTGGCCGGGCACCGGTGGCAATCAGGATCTTGCCCGCGGTGACCTCCTTGCCGCTGGCGAGCTGGACGCTGTTGGGTCCGGTAAGAACCGCGCGCTCATGGAAAATGCTGACGTCGTGGCTCGACAAGGTGTCGGTGTAGGCGCTCTCGAGGCGCGTGACTTCGGCCAGCACATTGTCGCGCAGCACCGGCCAGTCGAAACGCTTGACCGGGACATCCCAGCCGAACATCGCGGCGTCGTTGAGGTCCTCGGCGAAATGAGCGCCGTAGACGAGCAGTTTCTTGGGCACGCAGCCGCGGATGACGCAGGTCCCTCCGACCCGGAACTCCTCGGCCACCGCGACCTTGGCGCCGTGGGCGGCGGCGATTCGCGACGCGCGCACCCCGCCCGATCCGGCGCCGATGACGAACAGGTCGAAGTCTTCCCTGGCGCTCACAAGCCGGCCTTTTTGATCAGTGCCAGGGTCGATGAATCAAGGTCCCCGAATTCGCCATCGGCCAGATTGCGAGCCACCTTCTTGCCCAGTTCGACCCCGAACTGGTCGAACGGATTGATCCCGCACAGCAACGCATTGGTAAAGGTGCGATGCTCGTAAAATGCGATCAAGGCGCCGAGCGAGCGCGGGTCGAGCCTGTCGAGCAGGATGGTCGTGCTTGGGCGATTGCCGGGCTCGGCCCGCGCCGGATCGTCGTTGGCGCTTCCGGACATCAGGGTCGCGCCCTGGGCAAAGGCATTGAGCAGGAGCAGCGAATGCCGCTCGGCGGCCTGTTCGTCATCGCTCTCGCGGGCGGCGACGAACTCGACCGGCACCAGCACCGTGCCCTGGTGGAGCAACTGGAACACGGCATGCTGGGCGTCGGTGCCGACCCCGCCCCAGGTGACCGGTGCGGTCGGGTCCGAGACCGGCTTGCCCGCTGCGGTCACCGACTTGCCGTTCGATTCCATCTCGAGCTGCTGGAGATAGGGCATCAGCAGCGCCAGGCGGTCGTCATAAGCGAACAGAGCTCGAGTCTGACAGCCGCATTGCTCGACATAAAAGCGGTCGGCGAACGCAGCCAGGATCGGCATGTTGGCACCGGTAGCGGCGGTCAGGAAATGCGCATCCATCTGCGCCGCGCCGTCGAGGAGCTCGTCCATCGCCGTCCAGCCCAGCGCGAGCGCGGCGCTGAAGCCGACCGCGCTCCACAGCGAATAGCGCCCGCCGACGCCTTCGCCGAACGAAAGGATCCGGGTTTCGTCGATGCCCGCCGCCACCGCCGCGTCGGGGTTGGCGGTGATTGCGACCACTTTGCCATAAGGGTCGGCGACCCCTGCCCCGCGCAGCCAGTCGAGCGCGCTGTTCAGATTGGCCAGCGTTTCGGCGGTGGTGAATGTCTTGGATACCGCGACGATCAGCGTCGTTGCCGGATCGAGCGGACGAATGGCGTCGTCGAAGGCGGCGCCGTCGATGTTGCCGACGAACCGTGCGGTGAATGACCCGCGGCCGCGGCCGAGCGCATCGACCAGCAAATGCGGGCCAAGCAGCGAGCCGCCGATGCCGATGTGAAGAATCCCGGTGATATCGCCGAACGCGCCGGCCTCGACCGCATCGAGCAAGGCCCGCATGCGCAGGCGGCGGGCGGCGGCGATGCCGGCTTCCTCGCCAGTGCCGCTGCCGCGCTCGAACACGTGGGTCGCCGGGCGGTTTTCGCTCGTATTCACGACAGCGCCGGCGAACATCGCGCCACGCGCCGCTTCGAACCCGCATCCGGCCAGCCGTGCGGTGAACGCCGCGATCGCATCCTGGTCGAGGTGGGTCTTGGACCAGTCGAAATGAATTCCCGCGACATCCATGCTCAGCCGCTCGAGGCGCGTTGGATCGCCGTCGAACAGCGCCTTGAGCGTCGTGGTGGGGAAAGGTTGCGCGCGGCGTGCCATTGCCGATCCTCATAATCGGCGGCCCGCCAAAAGCCAGTCCGGCTTGACCTTATGGCGCGGGGTCGAAAGAAGCGCGCCATGGTATTTCAGCGTCGATCAACCCGTTCCGCCAAGGGCTCGCCACGGCGTAGTGAGACTGCCGCCGGGGGCTCGTGGAGCAGCCTGCGTTTTTTCGTCACCCTGATCCTGCTTGCCTGGGGCATCCGCAGCTTCATCGTCGCGCCGTTCAGCATCCCCTCGGGATCGATGCTGCCGACGCTGTACATCGGCGATTATCTGCTCGTCGCCAAATGGCCCTACGGCTATTCGAAGTACAGCTTCCCGATGCAAATCCCCGCGTTCTCCGGCCGCATTTTCGAAAGGCCGGCGAAGCGCGGCGATGTCGTCGTCTTCCGCCATCCCGATGAAGCAGCCGACCTCATCAAGCGCGTCATCGGCGTTCCCGGCGACACCATCGAGGTGCGCGGCGGCGCGGTGGTCCTCAACGGCAAGCCGCTCGATCGGAGCAAGATCGCGGCGGCGGAAATCCCGGTCAGCGAGAACAGTCCGTGCCGCACTGTGCCGCCGGCCCCGCCCAATGTGGTGAACCGGGCCAATCGGCCGTATTGTGTCTATACCGCCTATCGCGAGACCCTCCCCGGCGGGCCGAGCTATGTCACGCTCGACCAGATCGACGATGGCGAGGCGGATAATTTCGGGCCGGTCACCGTCCCCGCCGGCCATGTTTTCCTGATGGGCGACAATCGCGACGACAGCCTCGACAGCCGCTTCGACTCCGTCGCCGGCGGCATCGGCATGGTCCCCGCCGACCATCTGATCGGCCGCGCGCTGGTGACCTTCTGGTCGACCAACGGCAGTGCGGCTTACGTCAACCCGATCAGCTGGTTCAGTGCCTTGCGCGCGGGCCGTCTCGGCAATGGCTATACGAGCGACCGTCAGTGAGTGCCGAGATCGCCGAATTCGTCCGCGATGCGCTTGGCCACCAGCCGCGCGACACCAAGCTGTTCGAGCGCGCCTTTACCCATTCGAGCCTTGAGCGCGACAGCTACGAACGGCTCGAATTCCTTGGCGACCGCGTGCTTGGCCTGGTCATCGCCGAGGCGCTCTACCAGCGCTATCCCGACGAGCCCGAGGGTCAGTTGTCGCGCCGCTACAACGTGCTGGTGGCGCGCGAAACGTGCGGCGAAATCGGCCGCTCGATCGGCATTCCGGCGCTGATCCGGCTCGGCCGTCAGGCCCGCGACGACAGCGCCAACCACGGCGACAATGTCGTCGGCGACGTGGTCGAGGCGCTGATCGGGGCGCTGATGCTCGATGGCGATGTCGAGACCGCGCGGCGCTTCATCCTCGGCGCCTGGGGGCCGCTGGTCGAAGGCCAGGTCCGGGCGCCGGAGCATCCCAAGAGCAGGCTCCAGGAAATCGCCGCCAGCCGCGGACTCAAGACCCCCGAATACGAACTGCTGTCGCGCACCGGCGCGCACCATTCGCCGCGCTTCACCGTCCGGGTCAGCGTCCCCCGGCTCGGCGAGGCCAGCGCGGAAGGCAATAGCAAACAGGAAGCCGAGACCGCCGCCGCCGCCGCATTGCTCGAGCAGATCAGATGACCGGTGCCCCGACCCGCGTCGGCGTGGTCGCGGTGATCGGCGCGCCCAATGCCGGCAAATCGACCCTGGTCAATGCCTTGGTCGGTCAGAAAGTCGCGATCGTCAGCCCCAAGGCACAGACCACCCGCGCCCGCCTGATGGGCATCGGCATCGCGGGCGGTTCGCAGATGCTGCTGGTCGACACGCCCGGCATTTTCACCCCCCACCGGCGGCTCGACCGGGCGATGGTCAAGGCGGCGTGGGAAGGCACCGAGGACGCCGACCGCGTGGTGCTGGTGATCGATTGCGCGGCCAAGGTCGGGGCCAGGGTCGAGCAGGTCATCGCCGGAGTCGAAGCGCGGCCCGAGCCACGGGTCCTGGTCCTCAACAAGGTCGATATCGCCGACAAGGAGCAATTGCTGGTGCTCGCCGCGCGCCTGGCCGAACGGCTCGACCCCGAACGGGTGTTCATGATCTCGGCGACGACCGGCGACGGCGTCCCCGAACTCAAGGCGCATCTGGCCGCGGCGATGCCCGAAGGGCCGTGGCATTTCCCCGAGGACCAGTTGACCGATGCCACCGACCGCATGGTCGCGGCCGAGCTGACCCGCGAGCAACTCTACCTCCAGCTTCACGCCGAAGTGCCCTATTCCGCGGCGGTCGAGACCGAGAAATGGGAGGACCGCAAGGACGGCTCGGCGGTCATCCACCAGCAAATCCTGATCGAACGCGACAGCCAGAAGGCGATCGTCGTCGGCAAGGGCGGCGCTCGGCTAAAGGCCATTGGCACCGCCGCGCGCGAAGCCATTGCGGAGCACCTCGGCCGGAAGGTTCACCTGTTTCTGCACGTCAAGGTCAATCCCAAATGGGACGAGGACCGGACGCTGTATCAGGATATCGGCCTGGATTGGGCGGATTAGGCGGTCAGCATCTCGGCGACCCACTTGGGCACTTCTACGCTCGCCGGGCCGTGGCGATGCGCGTCGAAGAACAGGCTGCCCATGCTCGGGTCGAGGTTGATCTCCAGCGTTCGCGCCCCGCGATATTTCGCGGTCTGGACGAAGCCCGCGGCGGGATAGACCGCGCCCGAGGTGCCGATCGACACGAACAGGTCGCATTTCCTCAGCGCCGCCTCGATCCGCTCCATCTCGTAGGGCATCTCCCCGAACCACACGATGTCGGGGCGGACCATGCCGGAAGCGTGACAGTTCGGACAGGAATTCCCGGGTACCATATCCCCTTCCCACGCGAACCGCTCGCCGCATGCCAGACACCAGCCGCTGTTCAATTCGCCGTGCATGTGAAGGAGATTTTGCGACCCCGCCCGCTCGTGCAGCGCATCGACGTTCTGCGTCACCAGCAGAAAGTCGCCGTTCCAGTTCGCTTCGAGCCGTGCCAATGCCCGGTGCGCTTCATTGGGCTCGACTTCGCCCGCCCGCTTGCGCCGGGCGTCGTAGAATTGATGCACCAGCGCCGGGTCGCGTGCGAAAGCCTCGGGAGTCGCGACATCCTCGACCTTGTGGCCTTCCCACAGCCCGTCGGCAGCGCGAAAGGTCTGGAGGCCGCTCTCCGCACTGATCCCCGCGCCGGTCAGGATGACAATATTACCGCTCTTCACCCGTCACCTCATTGACATTAATGTCAGCTATGCCATCTTGTGAGCATGGCCAGCGGCGCATTCCACTACCCGATCGGGATCGTGCCCGCCGACATCGATCACATGGGTCATGTCAACAACAGCGTCTATCTGAAGTGGGTTCAAGATGCGGTGGTGCGCTTCTGGGAAACGGTGGCCCCGGCGGACGCCGTCACCAGGCATTTGTGGGTCGCGCTTCAACACCAGATTACCTACCGCCGCCCGGCGTTTCTCGACGACCTTGTCGTTGCGGATGTGGTGGCGGAGAGCGTCGCTGGCGCAAAGGCGATGTTCACCACCGTCATCATGCGCGGTGAAGACGTCCTCGCGGAGGTCAAATCGACCTGGTGCTGCCTCGATTCGGTCAGCCACCGCCCGGCCCGCCTTGCCCGCGATATTGTCGCCCGCTTCATCGCCGAGTGACTTGCGGCCGCGCTCCGGGCGCGGCACCTTCGCTTCATGGCCATTACGCGCATCGGCATTGGCGGCTGGAGCTACGCCCCGTGGCGCGGCTCCTTTTACCCCGCCGGCCTCGCCCAGTCGCGCGAGCTTGAATTCGCAGCGCGGCAATTGGGCACGATCGAGATCAACGGCACCTTCTATTCGCGGCAGTCGCGCTCGACGTGGGAGAAATGGGGCGCCGCCGCCCCCGACGGCTTCCAGTTCGCGATCAAGGCGTCGCGCTACTGCGTCACCCGGCCAAAGCTGGCCGACGCCGGCGAGGGCATCGGCAATTTCCTCGCCCAGGGGATCGCCGCCTTGGGCGGCAAGCTCGGCCCCATCCTGTGGATGCTGGCGGCGCGGCGCAAGTTCGATCGCGAGGACATCGCCGCCTTTATCAAACTGCTTCCGCAAAAGCATGACGGCCTCGTGCTTCGCCATGTCATCGAGCCGCGCCACGAAAGCTTCCGCGATGAGGCGTTCTTCGCTTTGTGCCGCGACCATGACGTGGCCGTGGTGTTCGGCGATGACGATGACTTCCCATGCATCGACGCCAATACCGCCAGCTTCGCTTATGCCCGCCTCCAGCGCATGCGCGAGGATGTGCCGACCGGCTATGACGCGGCCGCGCTCGACGCGTTCGAAGCCCGGGTCCGGCACTGGCTGGCCGAGCGCCGCGACAGCTACATATTCATGATCAACGGCGCCAAATTGCGCGCCCCGGCAGCGGCGCTGGCCCTGCAAGAGCGGCTCCGCTAGAGCTTTTCGCCATGGGCAGCAACGACCAGCCACTCCGCATTGCGCTGACCGCGCCCGACGGCAAGATGGGCCTCGCCATCGCGCTCGCCATCGCCGAGGATCCGGCGTTCGCGATCGACCAGGACCAGGCCGACGTGCTGATCGATTTTTCGGTTCCCCAAGCGCTCGAGAAGAGCCTCGGTCGAGCGGTCGCCGCCCGCATCCCTGTGCTCATCGGCACGACCGGACTCGACCCCGCTGCTGACTCGCTCATCGCCGAGGCCGCCAAACACATTGCCGTGCTGCGCTCGGCCAATACCTCGCTCGGCATGGCTGTACTGGCCGAACTGGTCGAGCGCGCCGCAAAGGTGCTCGGCAAAGGCTGGGACATTGAAATCGCCGAAGCGCACCATCGCGGCAAGGCGGACTCGCCCTCGGGTACCGCGCTGATGCTCGGGCAGGCTGCCGCCAGGGGTCGCGGTATCGCGCTCAATCCCGAGGCCGGGCGCGACGGCACCGGCCTCACGCGCGGCGAGGGCGCGATCGGCTTCGCATCCGTGCGCGGCGGAACTGTCGCGGGCGATCATGACGTGATGTTCCTAGGCCCCGAAGAGCGGCTGATCCTGTCGCACCGCGCCGAAAGCCGGATGATTTTCGCCCGCGGCGCGCTCGCGGCGGCACGGTTCCTCGCCGACCGCCCCGCGGGGCTCTATTCGATGCAGGATGTCGTCGGCGCGCTGTGAACAAGGGCCAGGTTTTCGAATTCTTCCGCCGCCTCGCGGAAGATAATCCGGCACCGATCACCGAGCTCGAGTTCTCCAACCCCTATACGCTCCTGGTCGCGGTCGCGCTGTCGGCGCAGGCGACCGATGTCAGCGTCAATATCGCTACCCGGCCGCTGTTCGCTCGCATCACCAAGCCCGCGCAAATGGTCGCGCTGGGGGAGGAGGCGCTGCGCCAGGCGATCAAGTCGATCGGCCTGTTCAACACCAAGGCCAGGAACGTCATCGCGCTGTCGCAGGCGCTGATCCGCGATCATGGCGGGGAAGTCCCGCGCCACCGCGCTGCCCTGGAGGCGCTGCCCGGGGTCGGGCGCAAGACCGCCAATGTCGTCCTCAACACCGCTTGGGGCGAGGAGACGTTCGCCGTCGATACCCACGTGTTCCGGGTCTGCAACCGCACCGGCCTCGCACCTGGCAAGGACCCCTTGGCGGTCGAATTGAAACTCGAGCGGACGGTGCCCCAACCGTTCCGCCGCGACGCCCATCATTGGCTGATCCTCCACGGCCGCTACACGTGCAAGGCGCGAACCCCCGAATGCTGGCGCTGCGTGGTGGTCGATCTCTGCCGGTTCAAACCCAAGACTCCGGCGCCTAAGACCACCTCCGGGAGAATCGGCTCCCCAGGACCGTCAGCAGCTCGTACTGCGACAGGCCGGATTGTTCGGACGCGGTCGGAAGATCGTAATCGATCTCGACCCAATCGCCTTCCTTGAGGCCGGCGGCGGCATCGCATTCCACAGCGATCAAATCCATCGACACGCGCCCGATCACGGGCAGCGCGATCTCGCCGGCAAAGGCCGAACCGCGCGACGAAAAACCGCGCAAATAGCCGTCGGCGTACCCGATGTTGAGGATTGCAGCCTCCGTGTCGGCGGTGGCGGTGAAGGTCGCGCCATAGCCGCAGCTTTCGCCGGCGCGGATGGTCCGCCGCTGGACCACTTGCGCCTCGATTCTGGCGACTTGCGCGATGTGACCGGCAGCCTCGGCGCGCGGCACGCCGCCGTAAAGCGATAGGCCGGGGCGAACGAGGTCGAAACTATAGTCACGGCCAAGGCAGATGCCGGCCGAATTGGCGAGGCTGGTGCGCTTGGCCGGGATCGACGCCGCGGCCTGGCGAAAGCGATCGAGCTGGACCGCGTTCATCGCATTGTCCTCGTCGGCACAGGCGAGATGGCTCATCAGCGTGTCGATCGCCAGGCCATCGAGACAGCCGGTTTCTTCGGCGCTCAGACCAAGCCGGTTCATGCCGGTATCGACCATCACGTCGCAGGCGCGGCCGGGCGCGGCCTCGCGCCATCGCGCGGCCTGCTCCATCGTGTTGAGCACTGGCCGAGCGCTCGATGCGGCAGCCGCCGGCCCGTCGTCGGGGCCGAAACCGTGAAGCACCGCCAGGCTCGCTCCCTCGGGCAGTGCGCCGAGTTCCTCCGCTTCGGCCCAGCTCGACACATAAAACGTCCGGCAACCCGCCTCGGCCAGCGCCGCGACCGTCTCGCGCGCGCCAAGACCATAGCCATCGGCCTTGACCGCCGCCCCCGCCTCGACACCCGACCGGTCGCCAAGCCAGCGCCAGTTCGCCTGGAGCGCTGCTTTGTCGCAGGTCAGTCGAAGCGCGCGGTGCATTGGCACTGCCTAGTCCGCGCTGTGCCGGTGGTCGAGCCGCTCGGCCGCGCGCTCCCAGTCGCGGCCGTCGAACCGTTCGATCGCCAGGTCGACCGGCTGATCGAGGCAGTGCGCGTTGATGCTCCATGAATCCGGGTGGCTGCGCGGCTGGTAAAAGCTCTTCACCCCGCAGCGCGCGCAAAACAGGTGGTTCGCGGCGCCGCTGCCGAAGCGATACGAAGTCAGCGAATCGCGGCCGCTGAGCAGCTCGAACCGGTCCTTGGAGACGATGATGTGGAGGAAGCCGGTCATCGTACACACCGAGCAATTGCAATCGAGCGCGGCGACTGGCGGAACGGGCAAATCGGCCGCGAACCGCACCGCGCCGCAATGGCAGCCGCCTTCGTGGTTCACTCGACCGTCACGCTTTTTGCCAGGTTGCGCGGCTGGTCGACGTCGGTGCCTTTGAGCACCGCGACGTGATAGGCGAGCAGCTGCACCGGCACCGCATAGACCAGCGGCGCGATCAGCGGATGGACTTCGGGCATTTCGATCGTCGCCATGCATCCCTCGCCCGCCGCGACGATCCCGCGCGCGTCGCTGATCAGCACAATCTTGCCGCCGCGCGCCCGCACTTCCTGCATGTTGCTGACGGTCTTGTCGAACAACGGCCCGGACGGCGCGAGGACGATCACCGGCACAGTGTCGTCGATCAGCGCGATCGGCCCGTGCTTCATTTCGCCCGCGGCATAGCCTTCGGCGTGGATGTAGCTGATTTCCTTGAGCTTGAGCGCGCCTTCCATGGCCATCGGGAAATCCGCGCCGCGGCCAAGATAAAGCACGTCGCGGGCCGGCTCGATGAGGTGCGCCATGGCGGCGATATCCTCGTCATGGCCGAGCGCCGCGTTGATTGCCGCCGGCGCTTCCTGGAGGTGCTGGACAATCTCGGCTTCCTCCTCTGGCGACAACCGCCCCTTGGCGCGCGCGAGATTGGCGGCAAAGGCGGCGAGCACCGCCAGCTGGCACGAAAACGCCTTGGTCGACGCGACCCCGATTTCCGGCCCGGCGTGGGTCGGCAGAAGCAGGTCCGCCTCGCGCGCCATCGAACTGGTGGGGACATTGACCACCACCGCGATCCGCTGCTTCTTTTCGCGCGCGTGGCGCAGCGCGGCAAGGGTGTCGGCGGTCTCGCCGCTCTGCGAAATGAACAGCGCCAGCCCGCCCGGTTCGAGCACCGGATCGCGATAGCGAAACTCGGAGGCAACATCGATGTCGACCGCGACCCGGGCGAATTGCTCGACCCAATATTTGGCGACCAGTCCGGCGTAATAGCTCGTCCCGCAGGCGATGATCGTCAGCCGGTCGACCGATTCGAGGTCGGCCTCGGCGACCGGTAGCGCGACCTTGCCTTCGAACGGCCGGATATAGCTGTGGAGCGTATCTGCAACGACCACCGGCTGCTCGAAAATCTCCTTCTGCATGAAATGCGCGTAATTGCCCTTTTCGATCGCCGCCGCGGTCGCTCCGGATTCAACGATCGCGCGCTCGACCGGCTGGTTGGAGCGATCGTAAACGGCGATCGATCCGCGCCGCACGACCGCCCAGTCGCCTTCTTCGAGATAGGCGATGCGCTGGGTCCACGGCGCCAGTGCGAGCGCGTCCGAGCCAAGGTAATTCTCCCCTTCGCCGTAACCGACCGTCAGCGGCGCCCCCATGCGCGCGCCGATCACCAGCTCGGGATGGTCGCGAAATAGAAAGGCGATGGCGAACGCCCCGTGGAGGCGCGGAAGAACCGCGGCGACCGAGTCTTCCGGCGACGCGCCGCGCTCGATTTCGCGCGCCACCAGATGGGCGACGACCTCGCTGTCGGTTTCGCTGAGAAAGGTGCGCCCGTCGGCGATCAATTCATCGCGCAGCGGCTTGAAATTTTCGATGATCCCATTGTGTACCAGCGCCACCGGTCCGGCGATGTGCGGGTGGGCGTTGCCGAGCGTCGGCGCGCCGTGGGTTGCCCATCGGGTATGCGCGATTCCGATCTCGCCGTGGAGCGGGTGCGCTGCCAGTTCGGCCTTGAGATTTTCGAGCTTGCCCTCGGCCCGCCGGCGCTCGAGCCGGCCGTGATCGATGGTGCAGATGCCGGCGCTGTCATAGCCGCGATATTCGAGTCGCTTGAGCCCGTCATAAAGCCGCCGCGCGACTTCGCTGTGCCCCACGATGCCGACGATCCCGCACATTCAGCCGGCCTTGTTGCCCGTCATCCGCGCGCGGAAGCGTTTAGCCCAGCCGGCGATGCCGCGCTGCTCGCTGCGTTCGATCGCCAGGCTGTCGGCGGCGACGTCCTTGGTGATGACCGACCCGGCACCGACGATCGCACCAGCGCCGATTGTTACCGGCGCGACCAGCGCGCTGTTCGAGCCAATGAACGCACCCTCCCCGATGACCGTCGGATATTTGCCGAACCCGTCGTAATTGCAGGTGATCGTGCCGGCCCCGATATTGGCCTTCGCGCCAATGTCCGTATCGCCGATGTAGGACAAATGATTGACCTTGGCGCCGGCCGCGACCCGCGCCTTCTTGAGTTCGACGAAATTGCCGACCTTCGTCTGATCGCCGAGCGTCGTGCCGGGGCGGATTCGGGCGAACGGGCCGATTCGGGCGCCGGCGCCGATGGTCGCGCCTTCGATGTGCGAAAAAGCATGGATGGTCGCGCCGTCGGCGACGCTGACCCCGGGTCCGAACACGACATGCGGTTCGACCGTGACGTCGCGGCCAAGCTTGGTATCAAACGCGAACCACACGCTTTCGGGGTCGATCAGGGTGGCGCCTTCGTCGAGCACCTGTTCGCGCCGGCGGCGCTGCCATTCGAGTTCGAGATGGGCCAGTTCGGCGCGGCTGTTGACCCCCGCGGCTTCATACGGATCGCCGATGATGACCACCGCCTCGCGCCCTTCGGCGGCGGCGATGTTGACGATGTCGGGGAGGTAAAATTCGTTCGCCGCATTGTCGTTGCCCACCTGACCGAGCCAGCGGAACAGGTCGCTCGAGCGGACCGCCATCATTCCCGAGTTGCACAGGTCGACCGCGCGTTCGTCCTCGGTCGCGTCGCGATATTCGACCATGCGCGCGATGCGGTCGCCGCCGGCGAGAATGATCCGCCCGTATTTGGCGGGATCCGCCTGGCGGGAAGCGAGGACCACCACTCCCGGCCGGTCAGCGCCGTCGAGGCGATCGAGCATCCGGCCGAGCGTTTCGGTTTCGACGAACGGCGTGTCGCCATAGAGCACGAGCACCGCGCCGTCGTAGCCGGCGAGCGCTGCCGCCGCCTGTTGAACGGCATGGCCGGTGCCCTTCTGTTCGGCCTGGACGGCAAGGTCGGTAGTGCGGCCGGCGAGTGCTTGCTCGACCTGGTCGCGGCCCTTGCCGAGGACGACCACCTGGCGCTCGGCGCCAAGCGCATCAACCCGGTCGAGGAGGTGGAGCAACAGCGGCCTGCTGGCGATCGGATGGAGGACCTTGTGCGTGTCGGAGCGCATCCGCGTCCCCTGCCCGGCGGCAAGGACGATCGCTGCAAATTGGCGGTTCGCGCTCATGGGCCGAGCAATGGCATGGCGATTTGCCGAGCGCCAGTGGCCACTCGAACGAAAAAGGGCGGCCCGAAACGGGACCGCCCTTCAGTCATTCGACGAACCGCTCGAACTTAAAAGACGGCGGTATAATATTCGTTGCCGACGAAGCCCATCTTCTGGACGTGCGCCTTCTTGGTGATCGCCAGCACCTCATCGACCAGCTCGTAGCGCGCGGTCGCGTCGGGCTGGAGGTGAAGTTCGGGAATCGGGTTCATCTGCTGCGTGGTGTCGAGATAGGAGCGGAGCTGTGGCTGTGACACGGGCTGCCCGTTCCACAGGATGTCGCCGTTGGCGCTAATGACCACGGTATTCTTCACCGGGTCGATCACTTGCGGCGGCGGGTTCTGCTGCGCAACCGGGAGGTCGAGCTTCACCGCGTGGGTCTGGATCGGGATGGTGATGATGAACATGATCAGGAGGACCAGCATGACGTCGATCAGCGGCGTCGTGTTGATTTCCATCATCGGCTCGCCAGAAGCATTGTCGCTGGTGGTTTGCATTGCCATTGCGAAATTCTCCTCGGCTATTGGGCCCGGACGCCGGCCAGCGGCGGCGGCTCGGAAATGAAGCCGACGCGCTGGAAGCCCGCCTGCTGCATGGTGATGATCGCTGCGCCGATGCACTTGTACCGCGTGTTGATGTCGCCGCGGATGTGCGCTTCGGGCATATTCTCTTCGGTGATGTTCTGGACGCCGCCGACCTTCGTGATCTGATCCTGGAGCTTCTTCACCGCACGATCGAGCAGATCCTTCTGATTGATCCTGGTCAGGCCCCAATAGACCTCGCAGGTATCGCCAGACCCGTTACGAACGCTGAGCGAAACGTTCTCCGGCTTGGTCGTCGTCGCTTCATAGCGCACCTTGGGAAGCGACACCGGCACGGTTTTCACGATCACCGGGACCGCGATCAGGAAGATGATCAGAAGAACGAGCATCACGTCGGTCAACGGAACCACGTTGATGTCCGACATGGCCTCTTCTTCGGCCGATTCTGGTCCTACGCTCATGCCCATTGGTTAGATTCTTTCTGTTTGTGATCCGCGTTCAAGTCGCAGGGAAGGCGGCAGCGTTGCAAGCACCTTCCCTGCTGGTGACTTAACGAGCGGGGGCAGTCGCGGGCCGCGGAGCGGCGGCGGCAGTCTTGGCCGCCGTGCCCGATGCCATTTGCGGCTTAACCGCACCGTTCGACATCAGATACCCGTGAAGGTCGTTGGTGAACGCCGCGAGATCCTCCATGATCGCCTTGTTGCGGCGGATCAGCCAGTTGTAGGCAAGCACCGCCGGAACCGCGACCACCAGACCGAGCGCGGTCATGATCAGCGCTTCACCGACCGGACCGGCGACCGCGTCGATCGACGCCTGGCCGGCGGCGCCGATCCTGATCAGCGCACGATAAATGCCGACGACGGTCCCGAACAGACCGATGAACGGAGCAGTCGAGCCGACGGTGGCAAGGAACGCCAGGCCTTCGCCGAGGCGCGAGCCGATGCCGCCCTGGCTACGCGCCAGGCTGTTAGCCATCCAGTCATGCTGGTCGATGGCGTTGGTCAGCTTGCCATGCTGGTCCTGGGCGAGGATCGCGTCTTCGACGATCGAGCGATAGGCGCTCTTGGTTTCCAGCTTGTTGGCGGCTTCGCGCAAATTGGGCGAATTCCAGAAGCTCGAGCGAACTTTCTTGCCCTGATTGATGATCTTCTGCTGCTGCATCCACTTGGTGAACAGGATGTAGAAGGAGATGACCGACATCAGCGACAGGATCGAGAAAACCGAAATGGCGATGATGCCGCCCTGCTGGAGCGCCGGGATCAGACCATAGGGATTATCAGCTGCGGGTGGGGGTGCTTGCATGACTTGTGCTTCCTTTTGAAATCTATCGTTGTCGTTCGTGAACTTTAGCCCTGGAGACGCCAGGTAATCGGCGGCGTCGTATAGGAGTCCGACGTCGGGTTGCCATTGCTGTCACGCGCTGGCGTGAACTTGGCGCGGCGGCGAAGGATGCTGCAGGTTGCCGCATCGAGCGCGCCGTTGCCGGTTGAGCGGATGAGGTTGCAACCGCTCACGCGCCCGTCAGCCCCGATGGTCAGCGTCGCCTGGGCCGTTCCCTCGGCACCAGCGGACTGGGCCGAAGCCGGATAATCCTCATCGCTGAACAAGCCAACGACGCTGCCCCTGGCGGTCGCCGACTGAACCTTGCGCGGCGGCGGCGGCGGAGCCGGTGGAGACGGAGCAACGGGTGGAATAAACGGCGGCGCAACCGGAACCACCATCGCCGGCTGCTGCGGAGCGATGTTGACAATCGCTGGCGGCGTGGTCGGCGGCGGCGGCAAGTTGGGCATGTCCTTGGGCGGCGGGGGCGGCGGCTCTGGGGGCGGCGGCTTTTCCTCGACGTCGAAGGTCTTCAGGTCCTCGGCCGCCTTCTTGATGACGTTATAAGCGAGGCCGGTGATGATCG
>JARXKO010000193.1 GCA_030271595.1 Pseudomonadota bacterium
GCTCGACATCGCGCAGGAAGGTCGCGCCGATGACGTCCAGGGCCACCGTTTCCGAAGCAAAGATGGTCGCTTCGCCGAGCTTGCCCATGACCAATGGCCGGATGCCGAGCGGGTCGCGGCAGGCGATCAGCCCCTGCTGCGTCAGCACGACCAGCGAATAGGCGCCCTCGACCTGTTTCAACGCATCGGTCAGCCGCTCGAACATGGTCGGGAATTGCGACGTCGCGACCAGGTGGATGACGACTTCGGTGTCGCTCGTCGACTGGAAGATCGAGCCGCGCCGCTGCAATGTCCGGCGCAGCTTCATGGCGTTGGAGATATTGCCATTATGGGCGATCGCGAAGCCATCGTCGGCAAGCTCGGCGAACAAGGGCTGGACGTTGCGCAAGGCGGTGTCGCCGGTGGTCGAATAGCGGACATGGCCAATCGCGCTCGCGCCGGCCAGCTTGCGGATCACCTTGTCGGTGTCGAAATTGCCGGCGACATGGCCTTCGGCGCGGTGCGAATGGAAATGCTTGCCGTCGAAGCTGGTGATGCCCGCCGCTTCCTGCCCGCGGTGCTGAAGCGCGTGGAGGCCGAGCGCGACGAAACTCGCGGCATGGTCGGCGCCCCAGATTCCGAACACGCCGCATTCCTCGCGCAGATGATCGTCATCGAACGGGTTGGTCGTCAGCATGGTCGCGCTTGTCCTTGGGCCAGCCGGGGAGTCGCGCGGGATATAGTGCGTGGCCGGCGCTTTGTCGCCCTTGCCGCAGGAAATCGTGAAAGATTAACGCTTTAGCGTGGCTCAGCCCTTGTAGAGCTGGGGATAGCGCGCCTTCAGCGCCGCCACCTTGGGCCGGTCGTTGACCAATATGTACGGATAAAAGGGGTTCTTGCGCGCGAAACCCTGATGATAGGCCTCCGCCGCGTAAAATCCGCCATGCTCGATCCGGGTCGCTATCGGCCGCTTGTAGGCGTGCGACGCATCGAGCCGGGCGATGAATGTCCGCGCCATTTGGTCCTGGGCCGGCGATTGCGGGAAGATCGCGCTGCGATAGCTGGTGCCGCTGTCGGGACCCTGTCGGTTGACCTGGGTCGGATCGTGGGCGACGGTGAAATAGACCTGGAGCAGCCGCGCGTAGCTGATCTGTGCCGGGTCGTAGGTGATCTTGACCGCCTCGGCATGGCCGGTGCGTTCGCTGCTGACGCGTTCGTAATTGGCGTCACCGCTGGTGCCCCCGGCATAGCCCGACACGACATCGGTTACCCCCTTCACATGCTCGAACACCGTTTCCATGCCCCAGAAGCAGCCGCCAGCGAGGACCGCGGTCTCGGTCCTCGGCGCGGCGGTGGCCGGGCCCGTGCCTAATAGGGCTGCGGCGGCAAGCGGCAAATACAGTGGCTTCATCGTTTCAACTCCATGACGAGACCCGATATACGCCGGGCGCTGAACCGCGGATGCACGCCCCCGCCTTTGGGGCAATTGACGCGCCTCCCGCTTGGCCGCAGTATCGATTGCATAGCGCAACCCTTTTCCCCCGAGGACGCCCGCAATGCCGACTTATACCGCACCGGTGAAAGACACGTTGTTCATCCTCAACGACGTCCTCGACATCGGCCGCTATTCGAACCTTCCGGGCTTTGCCAACGCTTCCCCCGACGTGGTCGAAGCGATCCTCGATGAAATGGGGAAATTCTCCGCCGAAGTCCTGGCGCCCCTGAACCGCGTTGGCGACGAGCAGGGTTGCAAGCGCGCCGACGACGGTTCGGTCACTGCCCCGCCCGGCTTCAAACAGGCCTATGACCAATTCTGCGCCGCCGGCTGGCCGACCCTGACCGCGCCCGAGGAATATGGCGGCCAGGGCCTGCCCCATGTCATCGGCACCGCGATCGGCGAATATGTCTTGTCCGCCAATCAGGCGTTCGAGATGTTCCAGGGCCTGACCGCGGGCGCCATCGCGTCCCTTCTGGTCAAGGCCAGTGACGAATTGAAGCAGATTTACGTCCCCAACATGGTCAGCGGCAAATGGACCGGGACGATGAACCTGACCGAGCCGCATTGCGGCACCGACCTCGGGCTGCTCAAGACCAAGGCCGAGCCCAATCCCGACGGCAGTTACGCGATCACTGGGACCAAGATCTTCATCTCCTCGGGCGAACATGATTTGTCGGAAAATATCATCCATCTGGTCCTCGCCAAGATCGCCGGCGCCCCCGACACTGTGAAGGGCATCTCGCTGTTTGTGGTGCCCAAGTTCCTGGTCAATGACGACGGCTCGCTTGGCGCGCGCAACGCGCTCAGCTGCGGCGCGCTCGAGAAAAAGATGGGGATCCACGGCAATCCGACCTGCGTCATGAATTACGACGGCGCCAAAGGCTGGCTCGTCGGCGAACCCGAAAAGGGCCTCGCGGCGATGTTCATCATGATGAACGCGGCGCGCTTGGGAGTCGGCCTCCAGGGCCTGGCGCAAGGCGAAGTCGCCTATCAAAACGCCGCCGCTTACGCCAAGGACCGCCGCCAGGGCCGCGCCCTCAAGCCCGAGGACCGCGAGGAAGGAGCCAAGGCCGACAACCTCCTCGTCCACCCCGACGTCCGCCGCATGCTGCTCGAGGCCCGGGCCTGGAACGAGGCCGCCCGGGCGCTCGCTTTGTGGGCCTCGCTCCAGGTCGATCTTGCCCGCCGCAGCCCCGACGAGCACGAGCGCGAGACCGCCGACGACCTTCTCGGATTGCTCACCCCGGTGATCAAATCCTACCTCACCGACAAGGGTTTTGCCGCCGCGGTCAGCGCCCAGCAAGTGTTCGGCGGCCACGGCTATATCCGCGAACATGGCATGGAACAGTTCGTCCGCGACGCCCGCATCACCCAGATTTACGAAGGCACCAACGGCGTCCAGGCGATGGACCTGGTCGGCCGCAAATTGCCCAAGGACAATGGCCGCGCCGTCCGCGCCTTTTTCGATCTGGTCGGCAAGGATATCGCCGAGGCCAAGGCCGCGGGCGATCCGGCCGGGGTCGCGGCCGCGCTCGAACCCGCGCTCGCCGACCTCCAGGCCGCGACCATGTGGCTCGCCCAGAACGGCATGGCCGACCCCTATAATGCCGGCGCCGGGGCGTATTCCTATCAGGACCTGATGGGTCTCACCGCATTCGGCTGGATGTGGCTCAAAATGGCCGCCGCCGCCAGGCGCGGCCTCGATAGCGGCAGCGGCGACACATCCTTCTACGAAACCAAGCTCAGCCTCGCCGATTTCTACGCCAAGCGCGAACTCAGCGGCTCAAACGCCCTGCGCAAAAAGGTCGAAGCCGGCGCCGAAACCGTAATGCGCATTCCCGAAGAAG
>JARXKO010000194.1 GCA_030271595.1 Pseudomonadota bacterium
AAGGTGATGAACGGCGCGGTCGGCTACGATGCGCTGAAAGCAGCGATCGCGGCGACGCGGTCGCGCAAGACGAGCACCTAGAAGCGCTCTCCGGCGGACCCTGCCTGGGCGTGGAGCGGAGCGAGCCACTCGGGATCGGGCTGGTCGAGATCGAAATATTCGAAGATCAGGTGAATGCGGTCGCAGTCGCCGCGGTTCTCGACGGCGTGGACGCTCATGTTGTTGACCTCCACCGCCTCACCTTCCTCGAACGTATAGGCGACGCCGTCGACGAAGAAGGTAACGTCGGGATTGGTGACCAGCGCAATATGCACCTTGTGCGGCCATTTCGCAGCCGGATTGGCATCACGATGCGGTTGGATGACCCCGCCCGGCGCCATGCGCGCGAGCATGATCCGCGGGTAATCGCCGCGCTCGTACCCATAAGGGGCGACCGCCTGGGCAAGCACCGGATCGAGCAGCGGGCGCCAGTCGGCCATCAGCGGCCGGTCGTAAGCATTGCGCCAGTCGAGGAAGTTCGGGACGAATCGAAAGACGATGTGGCGGGTCGTATCGAGCTCCGCAAAGCGGTTCGGCTTGCTTGCATCTTCCGCCTCCCACAGGGCTTCGGGGACCTCCAGGACGCGCTCGCGCAGGGCCGCGATGTCGATCTTGCCGAGATTCCGGATGGACCGGGTCTTGCGTGAATTGGGCTGCATGGGCGAACTTTAGAACTGATAACCGAACAGTTCCAGATCACGCGCGTAGAGCCGAGCTACTCCGTCGATCAGCTGCTGGTCGTAATATTGGCGATAGTCGCCGCGCTTCGAGGCATTGCTTTGGCTTAGCGCGGCGCCGGGAATGCCGATCCGATCGCAAATCAGCTGATAGCTTTCCTGCATCTGTTCGACCCGCCCGATGTAATCAGCCAATACTATCCCGCCCTCGCCGGTGACGAACTGATGTTGGGGCTGAAACAGGATGTGGTGGAGCGGCGGCGCCGTGAACAGCAAGTGCCGCATGACTCCTTTTGGGTCGCGCTCGAAATCGCCGCCCATTCGGGTCATGAACGAACAATAGGACACGAAGCGATCGAACGGATTGCGGACGAAGGCGAATTTGAAGAAGCCGCTGAAATCCTCAGGGCTCATATGCGGGCGGAGCTGGGCCAGCGTGATGTGGCCGTGGCCGAGCTGGGCAAGCGCGGGAATGGGGAAGGCTTTCTCGACGAACAGCCGCACCTGCTCGATGTCGTGGGGGCCAAGATGATGGCGCAGCGCCTGGCGCACCGAATGGGTGCCGGTCTTGGGAATCGCGGCGAACACGAATCGGTGGCGCTGGGAGATGATCATCGCGGGGTTGGCCGGCCGGTCAGGCCGCAATATCCTGGCCCGCAAGCGGACCCTTGAAGCCCTGGGCGACGACATACCACTCGCTCGAGCCCTTGCGGCTGGCGGGCGGCTTGGCGTGCTTCACGGCGGTGAAATGGCGCTTCATGTCGGCGACCAGCCCGTGGTCCGCGCCGCCAGCGAGCACCTTGGCGATGAAGGCGCCGCCGGGTTTCAGGATTTCGGTCGCGAATTCGAGCCCCGCCTCGACCAGCGCCATGGTCCGCAAATGGTCGGTCTGCTGATGACCGACGGTGTTGGCCGCCATGTCCGACATGACGAGGTCGGCGGGGCCGCCGAGCGCTTCGCGCAGCCGCGCCGGCGCGGATTCGTCCATGAAATCCATTGCGAGGATGGTGACACCCTCGATCGGGTCGGTGGCAAGCAGATCGATGCCGACGATCGCCGCCTGGGGGACGGTTCGGCGCACCACCTGGCTCCACCCGCCCGGCGCGATTCCGAGGTCGACCACGGCGCGGACGCCCTTCAACAGGCCGAAACGTTCGTCGAGTTCGAGCAATTTGTAGGCGGCGCGACTGCGATAATTGTCAGCCTTGGCGCGCTTTACATAAGGGTCGTTAAGCTGGCGCTCGAGCCAGCGGATCGACGAATCCTTGCGGCCCTTGGCGGTCTTGACCCGAGTCACAGCGGCCAGCCATCGCGCGCCATGAGCGAGCGCAATATGCCTTCGCGAATGCCGCGGTCGGCGACCCCGAGGTTGGGCGCCGGCCAGATTTCGATGATCGCTTCAAGGATCGCGCAACCGGCGACGACCAGATCGGCGCGGTCGCTGCCGATGCACGGCAAAGCGATGCGCTCCTCATAATCCATACTGGCGATCATGTTGCTGATGTTCTGCATCGCTTCGGTCGGGATATGCAGCCCGTCGACTGCCCGGCGATCATAGGCTGGCAGCGCCAAATGGACGCTTGCAAGCGTGGTCACCGTGCCGCTGGTGCCGAGCAGGCGGATGCCGTCGCGTTCCTCGGGCAACATGGCGGCAAAGCGGGCGAAAGCGTGGCGGGCGCGCTCGCGCATCCGCTTATAGGCCTTGATCCGGTCGGGCCCCTCAAGCGCTTCGCGGCCTTCGCTTTCGGTCAGCGAGACCACGCCCCACGGCGCGCTGAACCAGCTGCGGATTCGCGGCACGCCGTCGTCCTGGTCGATCAGCACCAGCTCGGTCGAGCCGCCGCCGATATCGAAGATCAGGGCCGGCCCGTCGCCCGGCTCGAGCAGGCGGTGGCAGCCGAGCACCGCCAGCCGCGCTTCCTCCTGCGGGGGAATGATGTCGAGCGCGATCCCGGTCTCGACCCGCACCCGCTCGGCGAAGGCAGCGCCGTTGGTGGCGCGGCGGCACGCTTCGGTGGCGACCGAGCGGACCAGGGAGACGTTGCGGCGGCGCAGCTTGTCCGAGCAGACGGCGAGCGCCGAGACGGCGCGGTCCATGGCATCGTCCGACAAGGCGCCAGACAGAGCCAGCCCTTCGCCCAGCCTGACAATGCGCGAAAAAGCGTCGATGACGGTGAAACCGTGATCATTGGGGCGGGCGATGAGGAGCCGGCAATTGTTGGTGCCAAGGTCGAGAGCGCCATAAGTGTGGCGATGCGAATCGCGCCGCTGGGGCGGATCCTGATCCGACGGCCTGACCTCATCGGCGACAAGCTGCCGAGGGGCCGGCGCACTGGCGGCACCCTGTGCCATGTTGCACGCCCGTTCTTCTGCACCGCCCCCATGGGCGGCTGACTTGGCGCCGTATAACCACAAATTGATGGGTCTGGGCAAGTTGCCCGGTCGAAACGAGACTTTGGGGCGCGCCGCGGCGTTGACAGCCACCGGCCCGCTTCCTATCCCGCCGCGCGACCGCAAGCTGCGGCATTGCCCCGTCGTCTAAAGGTAAGACTACGGACTCTGACTCCGTCAATCGAGGTTCGAATCCTCGCGGGGCATCCACCGC
>JARXKO010000195.1 GCA_030271595.1 Pseudomonadota bacterium
CGAAGGCGCAAGGAACTCGCCTCGCTGATCGTCGCCCGGCTGTTCGAGGCCGGGGTTCCGGTGGCCGGGATCGACCGGCTCCATCTGCACGAGCCGCTCGCGGTTCAGGATCTGCTTGCGGCGATGAGCTTCGCGGTCCAGCCGCTCGACGACCTCAATCTCGCCAATCTGCTGGTGTCGCCGCTGTTAGGCTGGAGCCAGGACGATCTGCTCGCGCTCGCCGCCGGACGGGTAGGGCGGTTGTGGCCGGCGTTGCGGCGCAGCGCCGAGCGCGATCCCAAGGCCGCCGAAGCACGCGAAGTGCTTCTCCAACTCCTCAACATGGCCGATTATACGACCCCGGCGCGCTTCCTCGAAACCGTGCTCAGCGGGCCGATCGGCGGACGGCGCAAGCTCGCCCAGCGCCTGAGCATGGCATCGCGCGATCCGATCGACGAGCTGATGTCGAGCGCGCTCCAGTTCGAGCGCGACGACATCCCCTCGCTCGAGCGGTTCCTTGCCTGGTTCCGCCGCGGCGATGTCGAGATTGCCCGCGATGCCTCGGCGCCAGCCAATGAAGTGCGCGTGATGACCGTCCACGGCGCCAAGGGTCTGGAAGCGCCGATCGTGATCATCGCCGATGCTCATGCCGATCCCGCCAGGGTCGGCCGTCCGGACCCGATTGATGCGCCGTTCGACAATGCCCGCCTGCCGGTCATCCGCCCGCGCAAGGAAGAGCAAGTGCCACCGTTCACCGAGGTGATCGCCGCTGGCCAGCGCGCGGCACTCGAAGAACATTGGCGCTTGCTGTACGTCGCGCTGACCCGGGCGATCGACCGGCTGGTGGTGGCCGGTCTTCAGCCCAAAGGCGGAAAATTGCCACCGAACAGCTGGCATGGCGCGATGGGCGAAGCGCTTGATCGGCTGGAGGCGAGCGAGGAGCAGCACCCGCTGTGGGGGTCGGTGCGGCGATTTTCGACCATTGGCAGCGCATCACCGAAGGCGCGCATGGCCCCGGTCGAGCCGGCCGCGCTCCCCATCGCGATCCCCGACTGGGCCCGGCGCGCGGCCCCCAAGGAAGAGCGCCCGCCGCGCCCGCTCGCTCCCTCCGCCATCGCCAAGGACGATGTCGCCGCCGCGCCGCCGGGTCCGGCTCAGCGCGAGGCCGCGCAGCGGGGGATCTGGATTCACGCCTTGTTGGAACGGCTGGTCGACGTTGCCCCCGATGAGCGCCGTGTGGCGGCCGAACGCTGGCTCGAGCGCTCGGCGGGAGTAAGCGAGGCGGCGCAACGCACGACCATCGCGGCGCAGGTGTGCGCCATTCTCGCCAACCCCGATTACTCCGCCTTGTTCGGCCCGGGTTCGCTGGGCGAGGCACCGCTTGCAGCGACGCTGCCCGACGGGCGGGTCATCGCCGGCACCGTCGACCGGCTGCTGGTCGAGGACGACCGGGTGTCGGTGATCGACTTCAAGACCGGACGGGTGCCGCCGAGCGCTGCCGAGATTCCCACCGCCCACCGCGCCCAGATGGAGGCTTATGCCGCCGCTTTGGCGCTGATTTTCCCCGGCCGCGCGGTTCGCTCGGCCTTGCTTTACACCGCCGGTCCGAGCTTGTTCGAACTTGGCGCTTGAGGGGCGGCGGCCCAGTCCCCATATGGGCTTCAACCGCATTGCCGAGGAGACAAGAGCATGGCCACCAAGACGGTCACCGACCAGAGTTTCGCAACCGACGTATTGGGTGCTTCGGGCCCGGTGCTGGTCGATTTCTGGGCCGAATGGTGCGGGCCGTGCCGGATGATTGCGCCGGCGCTCGAGGAGATTGCCGGCGAGCTCGGCGAAAAAGTCACCATCACCAAGCTCAATATCGATGAAAATCCGGAGACTCCGGGGCGCTACGGTGTGCGCGGAATTCCGACCATGTTGCTGTTCAAGGACGGCCAGCCGGTGGCGCAGAAGGTCGGTGCGGCGCCGCGCAGCCAGATTCAACAGTGGCTCGAGAGCCAGCTCGACAGTCCCGCTGCCGCCGCCGGTTAATTGACTAGGGCAAGGGCGCTGCCTACATCGCGCGCGCAGTTCCTGCGGCGTCACAATATGCGTTTCGATTTGTCCGAGCGCGCGGGTTTTAAGGGATTTTCATGTTCGCCTCGCTGGCAAAGGGTATCTTCGGATCGGCCAATGACCGCTATGTTCGCGGTCTCCAGAAATATGTCGACGCCGTAAACGCGCTCGAGCCGGAGATTTCGGCGCTGAGCGACGAGGATCTGGCAGCCAAGACGATCCGCTTGCGCGAGCGCCTCGTCACTGGCGAAAAACTCGACGCTTTATTGCCCGAAGCCTTCGCAACGGTGCGCGAAGCGGCGGTGCGGACGTTGGGCCAGCGCCATTACGACGTCCAGCTCATCGGCGGCATCGCGCTCCACCGCGGCGAAATCGCCGAAATGAAGACCGGCGAGGGCAAGACCCTGGTGGCGACGCTCGCGGTCTATTTGAACGCGCTTGAGGGCAAGGGCGTCCATGTCGTCACCGTCAACGACTATCTGGCCAAGCGCGATGCCGACTGGATGGGGCAGATCTACCGCTTTCTCGGCATGAGCGTCGGGGTCATCGTCCCCAATCTGTCCGACCTTGAGCGGCGCGAGGCCTATCGATGCGACATCACCTACGCGACCAATAACGAGCTCGGCTTCGATTACCTTCGCGACAATATGAAATATTCGCGCGAGCAGATGGTCCAGCGGCCATTCAACCACGGCATCGTCGACGAAGTCGATTCGATCCTCATCGACGAAGCGCGCACCCCGCTGATCATCTCCGGACCGACCGACGACAAGTCCGACCTCTACATTTCGGTCGACGCGATCGTGAAGACCTTCGTCGAGGCCGATTACGAGAAAGACGAGAAGCAGCGCAGCGTCGTCCTGACCGAAGACGGCACCGAGAAGGCCGAGCGCATGCTCGAGGATGCCGGGCTGATCGAGGGCCGCAACCTCTACGACATCAACAACACCCAGGCCGTCCACCACTTGAACCAGGCGCTCAAGGCCAACGTCATGTTCAAGAAGGACATCGATTATATCGTCAAGGACGACAAGGTCGTCATCATCGACGAATTCACCGGCCGGATGATGGACGGGCGGCGCTGGTCCGACGGGCTTCATCAGGCGGTCGAGGCCAAGGAAGGGGTGGTGATCGAGCCCGAGAACCAGACCCTCGCCTCGATCACCTTCCAGAATTATTTCCGCATGTATCCCAAGCTGTCGGGGATGACCGGCACGGCAATGACCGAAGCGCCCGAATTCTTCGACATCTACCGCATGAACGTGGTCTCGATCCC
>JARXKO010000196.1 GCA_030271595.1 Pseudomonadota bacterium
AGCTTGCCCTGCTTGGCGAGCTCGTACAGGCGGTGGACGCCGGTGGTGGTTTCCTCGCTCACGCCCTTGATGTTGGCGACGGTCCTGGTGAGGTAGCCGGGCCGCTCGGCGAGGAAGCGCTTGAGCACCTTGGCGAAGATTTCCTCTTCCTCATTGGTCGGGGTAAACAACGCCTCGCCCGCCTCGACCCGTGCGCCCCACAACGCGAACATGGTGGCGTCGCCGCCATCGTCGAGGATCATGTTGCAGGTCTGGTCCTGACCCCAGTCGAAGATGCGCGCGGCATAGTCCCAATACTCATCGAGGGTCTCGCCCTTGATCGCGAACACCGGCACGCCGGAAGCGGCGATGGCCGCCGCGGCATGGTCCTGGGTCGAAAAGATGTTGCACGAGGCCCAGCGGATTTCGGCGCCAAGCTCGATCAGGGTTTCGATCAACACCGCGGTCTGGATGGTCATGTGGAGCGAGCCGGTGATGCGCGCGCCTTTGAGCGGCTTCGAGCGACCGAACTCCCGGCGCAGCGCCATCAGGCCGGGCATCTCGGTTTCGGCGATGTCGATTTCCTTGCGCCCGAAAGCGGCGAGGGAAATATCCTTGACGACATAGTCGTTGAAAGCGGTGTCGGCCTGAGTCGCCACGTTGATTGTCTCCGGTGCTAAATTGGTCGCGCTCGAGCGCTGGTGTCGCTGCGCGCCCTAGTCCCGCAGCGGTCCAAAAGCAAATATAAAGATTTCTTTATATGATGCCGGAAGCTAGGCCGCGCCGGTCTCTCCGACCAGCAATCGCGGGTCGATGCCCTCCTTGCGAAAGGCCGCGTTCCAGCGCTCGTCGGTGGGGATATCGAACAGGATTTTCGTGTCGCCGCGCGCCGCGAACCAGCCGTGCCGGGTCATTTCATCGTCGAGCTGGCCGTCGCCCCACCCGGCATAGCCCAAAGCCACGACCCAGTGCGCTGGCCCCCGCCCCTCGGCGATCGCGCGCAATATGTCGAGTGTGCCGGTCATGGCGCACAAAGCGCCGACCTCAAGCGTGTCCTGCCCCGACCAGTCGGTCGAATGAAGAATGAAGCCGCGACCCGGCTCGACCGGCCCGCCATGATGGACCGGGACATCGGGGGCCTCACCCGGATCGATGTCGAGTTGCCGCAGCATGCCGCGGAAGCTGATTCCGGGGCGCTTGGTGCCGATGCCGACTCCGATTGCGCCATGCTGGTCGTGGACGCAGACCAGGATGACCGCGCGCTCGAACCGCGGATCGGCCATTCCTGGCATGGCCAGGAGCAATTTGCCCGACAGGAAGCGCGGATCCTCCATATCCTTCGAACTATGACCCGCAGGGCCCGGCGCGGCAAGCCTTGAGAGCGGCGCCAAGCGACCCTATCTGCCGTTCTGACCCCCAGCACAGGAGACCCAAGATGACCGTCAAAGTCGGCGACAAACTGCCCCAGGCCGCCCTCACCATCGCCACCCCCGACGGTCCTCAGCCGACCAATTCGGAAGATTTCTTCGCCGGCAAGCGAGTCGCCTTGTTCGCGGTCCCGGGCGCGTTCACCCCGACCTGCTCGGCGCGCCATCTGCCATCGTTCGTCGACAAGGCCGGCGAGCTCAAGGCCAAAGGCGTGGACGAAATCGCCTGCATTTCGGTCAACGACCCGTTCGTCATGGCCGCCTGGGGCGAGCGCGACGGTTCGGCCGATATCACCATGCTGTCCGACGGCAATGGCGCCTTCGCCGAAGCCGTCGGCCTCGATTTCGACGGCAGCAAGTTCGGCATGGGCAAGCGCAGCCAGCGTTATTCGATGGTCGTCAACGACGGCACCATCGAGCAGCTCAACGTCGAAGCGCCGGGCGATTACAAGGCATCGAGCGCCGAACATATGCTCGACCAGCTCTAGGCGGCGCCGGGCCGGGCAGAATAAACGGGGGCTGGTGACACTTTTACCGGCCTCCGCCGTTTCCTCCTCGTGATTCCATTTCAGTGAGGAGTAATTCCATGGCCACCACCACGCGCAGCACGACCACCCGCAAGCCGGCCACCAAGCGCCGCGCAACCGCCTCGACCGCGGCGCCGAAGACCGCCAAGCCGGCCACCCCCAAAGCCAAATCGGGCAAGTCGAAGACCAGCCCCTATGTCAAGGCCGCGGTCGCGACCGGAGCGGTTGCCGCCGCGGCAGTCGGCGCCGCCTACCTGATCCGCAAAAGCGACAAGTCGGTAGGCGAAATCGCCGACGATTTGAAAACGACGGTGATGGACGGTCTCGCCGAGGCCAAGTCGGTCGCCCGCGACAGCGCCCGCTCGATCAAGGACAAGGCGTCGACCCTGTTCGACAAGGGCTCGGCCGAATTCGACATCGTCGCCAAAGACGTCGGCGGTGAGCTGAATACGGCGCGCGCACCGGTCATCGACGACAAAAGCGACGACGAATTGAAGACCGGCGCGATTTCCTACTGAATGTCGTGCGATCTCGCGAAGGAGCGGTCTGCATTGGGCCGCTCCTTTCTGTTTGCGCTCAGGCGGTCAGGAAGTCGGTGATCGCGCGACCCATTTCGGGCTTGGTCACGCAGCTCATGTGCGTGCCGGGTATTTCCGCATAGGTCGCATCGGGCAGCGCCTCGGCCAGTTCGCGGGCCGAACCATTATCCTCATCGTCCGACCCGATCAGCACCAGCGTCGGCATTGAGAACGCATCCAGCGCGGCGCGCGGCGCATCGCCGAAGCTTTGCAGAACCAGCGCCGCCGCCGCGCGGTCGACCTTCATCGTCTTCATGAACTGAATCGCAAGCCAGTCCGGATCGCCGCGCTTCGACGTTTCGAAATTGGCCATGGCGTTGCGGAAGAACGACTGGCGCCTGTCCCAGTCGAGGATGCCACGAAGCCCCATGCCGGCAAGGATCGCCCTGGTGGGAGCGAGCAACCCATCGCCGACCGCCTGGACGACCGTCCGCGCCCCGAGCGAGAAACCGCCGAGATCGTAGTTCTCGAGCCCGAGATGCGCGACCAGCTCGGTCACATCGCGAGCCAGGATGCCTGGAGGGTAAAGCGCTGGATCGTGCGGGTGGGCGCTGTCGCCATGGGCGCGGTGGTCGGGCATGATCACCCGGAACCCCGCCGCCGCGACCGTGGCCGCGGTGCCATATTTGATCCAATTGACCTCGGCGCTGGAAAACAGGCCGTGGAGCAGGATCACCGCCGCCCCCTGTCCGGTTTCGCGCCACGCGAGGTCGACCCCGTCCGAGGCGGTCCAGCAGCCACCGCTCATCCTCCCGCTCATTCCTCGCTCCTTCCCTTCGCTCCACATG
>JARXKO010000197.1 GCA_030271595.1 Pseudomonadota bacterium
CCCGACATCGGCGAAGGCATTGCCGAGGCCGAGATCGTCGCCTGGCACGTCAAGGTCGGCGATACGGTCGAGGAAGACCAGCAACTGGCCGACATGATGACCGACAAGGCGACGGTCGAAATGGAAACCCCGGTCGCAGGCAAGGTGGTGGAATTGGCCGGCGAAGTCGGCGACCAGATACCGATCGGATCGGTGCTCGCGGTAATCGAGACCGACGGCGCCGACCGTTCGCTCCAGACTGCGGCCGACAGCGAGGATGAGCGCCCGCTGGCGGATGGCGCGGTCGAAGCGACGCCGGCGATGGCCGAAGAAATTCCGGTTGCGGCGGCCAAGCCTAAAGCTCCCCGCCCGCCAGCGGGAGGGGAAGAGGCGCGCAGCGCCGAAGGGGTGGGCCTACCAAAGGCCGAGCGCACCCCGGAGGCAGCCACACGCCCACCCCCAACTCCGCCCGCCAGCGGGAGGGGAAAGAGTGCCCTCGCCTCCCCCGCAGTGCGCCAGCGCGCCCGCGATCTCGGCATCGATCTTGCCGAAGTGAAAACCGCGAGCGACCGCATTCGTCACAGCGATCTCGACGCGTATCTGCTCTACAACGGCGGCAGCGTGTCGGGCCGCGGCGCGAGCCCGCGCACCGACGAGACCATCAAGGTGGTCGGCCTGCGCCGCAAGATCGCCGAGAACATGCAGGAGGCCAAGCGCCGGATCCCGCATTTCACCTTGGTCGAGGAATATGATGTCACCGACCTCGAGGAAACGCGGGCGATGATGAACCGCGACCGCGGTTCAAACCCCAAGCTGACGGTGCTCCCCTTTCTGATTACCGCGATGGCCCGGGCGCTTCCCGACTGGCCAATGCTCAACGCGACCTATGATGACGACGCCAATATCATCACCCGCATCGGCGCGCTCAATCTTGGCATGGCGACCCAGACCCCCAACGGCCTGATGGTGCCGGTGATCCGCGATGCCCAGGCGATGAGCGTGTGGCAATTGGCGGCGGAAATCCTTCGCCTCGCCGAGGCGGCCCGATCGGGCAAGGCGCCGCGCGAGGAACTGTCCGGGTCATCGATCACCCTGTCGAGCCTCGGGCCGATGGGCGGCATCGCCTCGACTCCGGTGATCAATCGCCCCGAGGTGGCGATCATCGCGGTCAACAAGGTCGAGGAAAAGGTCGTCGTGGTCGACGAGGACATCGCCGTGCGCAAGCGCATGAACCTGTCACTCAGCTGCGACCACCGGGTCGTCGACGGCTGGGACGCGGCCAATTTCATGCAGGCGCTGAAGCAATATATCGAGCACCCGATCCGGTTGCTGTCGGCCTAATCCGTTCCGATTTCGGGTCGATTGCCCGGATGGCTTCCAAGCATGCTGACCGCCATCACGCTATAGGCGTGGGCCATGATGTCGTGGCGTTCGGCGGCCGTCGGATTGATCGAGCGAATTGCGGCGATCGATTCCTGCTCCGCCCGGCGAAGCAGGAAGCCGATCCGTTCGGCGGGGTCTTCGCGGCGTCCAGCGGTCCGGTCGATCATCACTAACTCCTTTGCCTTATCGTTTCTGTGACCCGCGAACATGACTGCACGATGTCTGGAATTGGGCCGATTGGGCGGCGCTGCGGCGAAGCGGGGCGAGCATGCGTCAAGCCGCCAGCGCCTCGACTTCGCTAAGGCCGTTGGCGATCGCCGCCTCGCGCTGTTCGGGGCCAATGGCGATGCCGTCGGCACGGACGAACTCGGGGGCGATGCCGAGGAAACCGAGCACGCCCTTCAAATAGGTTTCGAGGTGCTCGAAGACGTTGCCGTCCTCGTAGAAACCGCCGCGCGAGAGCGCCACGATGACGCGCTTGTCACCGGCCAGGCCCTCGGGGCCGTTGGCGGTGTAGCGGAAGGTCTTGCCGGCGATGGCGATGCGATCGATCCACGCCTTCAATTGGCTTGGCGCGGAGAAATTATACATTGGCGCGCCGATGACGACGGTGTCGGCGGCGAGAAATTCGTCGAGCACGGTCGAATCGGCGAACGCGGCCAGGGTCAAATGATCGAGCGGCTCGGCGACGAGGTCGCGCTCGATCACGCGTGCTTGCGGGTCGGCGGCGCGAAGCTGCTCGACGATGCGCTTGGTGAGGATCCGGCTGACGCTATTGTCGCCGGTGATGCTGCTGTCGATCTTGAGGATGGTCATCTTCTGGTCCTTGGTATTGATTTGTTACCGGGACACTTTAAATAACCACCCATGGACAACGCACAAGAACGCAATAATTTGTCACCTAGTCACACCGATGTGACCGAGGTCTCGCCCCCCGCCGAATTGCATCACGCCGGGTGCCGCAACGTCGCCCCGGTGCTCAACCGGGTCGGCGATAAATGGTCGATGCTGATCGTGATGATCCTCAGCGACGGGCCCAAGCGCTTCTCCCAATTGAAGCGCACGATCGACGGCATTTCGCAGCGAATGCTGACGCTCAGCCTGCGCGGCCTCGAACGCGACGGACTGGTCAGCCGAACGGTCACTCCGAGCATTCCGCCGCGGGTCGATTACGAGCTAACCGAGCTCGGCGTGTCCCTGCGTCAGCCGGTCAAGGCATTGGGCGAATGGGCGATCGACCATATCGGCTGCATCCGCGCCGCTCAGGAGCGGTTCGACGCCGGCGCGGCTGCCCGGTAGGCAGGGCCGGTCCCCCGCGCTAGGGCGTCGAGATGCTCAAGCCCCCTGCCCCCGACATCCAGGCGCTGACGACAATCGAGGAGCGGCTTCGCTTCCTCTCGGCCTGGACCATCCACCACGCCAATCATGTCCGCGAGAGCGACGACGGGCTCAAGGTCGGCGGGCATCAGGCGAGCTGCGCATCGATGACCGCGATCATGGCCGCGCTATATTTTCATGCACTCGGCCCTAATGACCGGGTTGCGGTCAAGCCGCACGCCGGGCCCGTCCTCCACGCCATCCATTATCTGCTCGGTTCGCAGTCGCGCGAGCAGCTCGAGAATTTCCGCGGGTTCGGCGGCGCGCAAAGCTATCCCAGCCGGACCAAGGACCAGATCCCGGTCGATTTCTCGACCGGGTCGGTCGGACTTGGCGTTGCAATCACCTTGTTCGCGAGCATCGTCCAGGACTGGCTCAGCGGCCGCGGCTGGATGGAAGATCGGGATCGCGGCCGCTTCGTCGCTCTGGTCGGCGACGCCGAACTCGACGAAGGCAATATTTACGAAGCGCTGATCGAGGGCGCCAAGCATGACGTCCGCAACTTGTGGTGGATCCTCGATTACAACCGCCAGAGCCTCGATGCGGTCAGCGCCGACAA
>JARXKO010000198.1 GCA_030271595.1 Pseudomonadota bacterium
GTTCGGCGAGCTTGCCCTTCATCCGCATCATCGGCGGGACCAGGATCCGTCCGGAACTGTCGTAGGGCACTTCCTCGGTCGCGGCGAAGGCCATCAGATTGCGCTGCTGATATTCGATCGCGGCGTCGGGGCCGGTCTCTTCCTTTTCCAGCAGCCGCTCGAGCTTGGTGTGCTTGAGGGCCGCATAAGCGGGGTCGTAGGCGGTCAGGCAGGGGAAATTTTCGTGCTTGGCGAGGACGATCGTGCGGGCATCGCCGCGGCGCTCGATGACTCCGCGCAGGAACGCCGGCACGGACACCCGCCCCTTGGCGTCCACCGCGTTCAAAGCGCTGCCCTGAAACAGATGCTCTAGCGCCGCCACTTCTACTCCCCGTTCGTGGCGCGCGACCGGTCCTTCGCGGACGCGCGCCATTGCGCACGCACCGCGTCCGTTGTCGGATCAAAGGATCAACCCCGCACTACAGCTGGTGTTGGTAACTCATCGCTGATGGGGATACAATGGGTTTTCGTGGGATATGATGGGATTATCGGGGTTTAGCGCGGTTTTTTGCGGTTTCTCAAGCGCCGAAAATTTGTCTGTTCGCGTCTCGTTCTGGTCTCAAAGCCTGTGGATAAGCCTGTGATTGAACTGGTGAACACCGCGACTCGTCACCATTCGAGCGAGTCGAGTTCGGCGAGTATGGCGCGGTCGTTGCCCGCCGCTTGCTCACCCAAATCGGCGGAGTCGAGGAGGTCGGCATCGGCGATGATCGTCGCTTTGCCCTTGCCCAGCGGGCAGCGCGCGACAAGGCCGTGGTCGCTGATCGCGCAATCGCCCGACAGCGTCCCGGGCGACATCGTCAGCACGGCGCGACCGCCGATGGTCCCAGCGGCCGGCCCGCGCCGGTCGGGCGAGTCGAGCCTCAGCCCCCAATGCGCGAGGAGGCCGGTGTCGGGGTACATTGGCGGCGCTCTGGTCGGATCGGCAAGCGGCTTGGAGCTCGGCCAGTCGAGCGCCGGGTCGGCCAGCAGCAGCACGTGCCCGCCGCTCCGCACCCACCGGTCGAGCGCGACCAGATTGTCGGGGGTCTGGGCGCGCGGCTGGGCCATCATCAGCAGCCGCCCCTTGGCCAGGCTGGCCGGGTCGGTGACGTCGATCGGCACCACTCGATACCGCGATCGCAGCGCGGCGAGCATTGGCGACCCCTTCTGGTCGAGACTGAAATCTTCGGAAAACACCAGTGGCAGGCTGGTCAATAGTAACAGCCCGGGCTTGTCAGTCCGCGGCCCGAACCTGCCTTCCCGGCTGAGTGCGAACGCGGCCGCGCCGAATAGCGCGACGACCAGCACCAGCGCGATCACTCGCGCCTTGCTCATTTGGCGTTGGTGGCATTGGCTTTGTCGTCACTCGCGCCGGGTGCAACGCCAAGTTCGGCCAGCGGCTCGCTTGGCTGGTTGGTGGTGGCATTGCTTGCGGCATTGACGTCGCCGTTCTTGCTCGAACGGCTGATGACCGATCCCAGCAGCACGAGCAGAAAGGCGAAGGCCAGGCCTGTCAGCCCGATCCGAATGCGCTGAGCGCTGCTGCCGGCTTGGTATGGCATTGCAATCGACCAAGCTATGGCCCGGTTCGACATTATGCAAGTTTGCGGTCTTGACCTGTAGCGCCAGAGTCCGGCAGTGCGGTTGCCATGAACAAGCACCTCATCGCCCTTGGCCTCACCGCAGCGCTGGCCGCCTGCAACAAACAAAGCCACACCATCGTCGCCGGCGGCCCGCCCGACGATGCCAATGCGACCGCCGACGCCAATGTCGTGCTCCCGCCCTCGATCCAGAGCAGCAAGAGCTACCGCTGCGCCGACAATGTGGTCGTGTATGTCGACTGGCTGTCGGACGGGAAATCGGCCACGGTCAGGACCGACAAGGCCGGCACCCCGACCATGGTCAGCGCCGCCGAAGCCGGTCAGCCAATGTCCGCTGGTGGCGGCTATTCGCTGTCCGGGAGCGCGACTTCGGGGTCGGTAAAGATCGGCGTCCCGGGCCACGGTTCGCAGAGCTGCAAGGCCTGATTTTCGCCAATTCTTGACTTCCAACCGGCGGCCTTGGATCACTCCGGGCCGCAGGAGAGATCGTTGATGCTGCTGACGAGACGCGGATTTGCCGGCGGTGCCGCCGGGGTGGTGCTCGCTGCACCCTTCGCCGCGCGGATCGGCGCGACGCCGCTGTTGGCCGGGGGTTATGATTCGGCGATCGCCGCGATCGGGGAATATGCCGAGCAGCATCGCGCCTTCTTCAACCTTCCCGGGTTGACGCTCGGAATGACCGTTCCCGGCGGTCCCCAGCTGAGCCGTCATTTCGGCTTCGCCGACCTCGGCGCCCGGACAGCCATTGGCGACAGCACCTTGTTCGAAGTCGGCTCGATTTCGAAGCTGATGAGCGCTGCCTTGATCCATCAATTTGCGGCGTCGGGGCGGATCCGCCTGAGCGACCGGATCGTCGATTTGCTTCCTGAAATTCCGGTTCCGGCGAAGGACGGGATCACGGTCCAGCAATTGCTCGACCATGTCGCCGGCCTGCCCGCCGACGCGCCTTTGTTCCCGCCGGGCGGACTATGGACCGGGTTCAAACCCGGCAGCCAATGGTCCTATTCGAACACCGGCTACGACATCCTTGGCAAATTGCTCGAGCATCTCGGCGGCAAGAGCCTCTCAAGGCTGCTCGCCGAGCGCCTGTTCGCGCCGCTCGGCATGAGCCAGACCCATGGCGCCATCACCGCCGGCGACCGCACCCGCTTCGCCCAGGGCTATGAAGCAGCCGACAATGTCGCGCCGTTCGTCCGCGGCGCCCCGCTCGCACCGGCGGCGTGGGTCGATGTCACCTTCGCCGCCGGCAGTGTCGCCTCGACCGCGAGCGACATGAATATCCTGTTGCGCTCGCTGGCCGACGCCGCCCAGGGCCGCGGCGGACTCGGCCTGCCGCCGGCTGCGGGCCTCGAATTCGCCCGCCACGCGGTCGCCAGCGATTCCCCGGGGATGCATTACGGCAATGGCCTGATGCACGTCGGCAACGGCGCCCATCATTATCTCCACCATACCGGCGGCATGGTCAGTTTCTCCTCCTCCTTCCATGTCGATCCGCTGAGCGGGGTCGGCGCCTTCGCAAGCTCGACCATCACCGCCTTCGCCGGGTACCGCCCGCGCCTGCTCACTCTCTACGCGGTCGATGCGTTGAGCGCGGTGCGCAGCGGCCGTCCGCTGCCGCGGGCTCCCGCGCTGAGCACGCCGCTCGCCAATGCCGGTGA
>JARXKO010000199.1 GCA_030271595.1 Pseudomonadota bacterium
GGCGGCGGCGCGACCTGCGTGATCAGCGTGATCAGCCCGTCGGCCGGAGCGATGATCAATTTATCGCCGCGCGGCGTGGTCCGGATGGGATCGCGGAAGAAGGCGGCGACCCAGATGGTGAGAAGGATCAGCAGCCAGCCGACGAAATGGCTCGCCATCCAGTAGACCGCGAGCGCGATGAACGCGGCGCCAACGACGAACTTGCGCCCTTCGGGATGGACTGCCGGGAACCGCCATTTGACAGTTGGGGTGACGCTGACCGCGCCGGGCATGTCGGGGGTGGTTTGGGGAGCTTGGGCCATGGCCATCCCCTTAAAGCGCGCCCTTGCCGCGCACAACGCCGCATCCTAATGCCGCATCCAAATCCGGACTGAAACAGGGAAAATCATGGCCAAGATCAAGGTGAAGAACCCAATCGTCGAGCTCGATGGTGACGAGATGACGAGGATTATCTGGCAATGGATTCGCGAGCGCCTGATTCAGCCCTATCTCGACGTCGACCTGATCTATTTCGACCTTGGCATCGACCATCGCGACGCCACCGAGGACAAGGTCACGGTCGAGGCCGCCAATGCGATCAAGGAACATGGCGTCGGAGTCAAATGCGCGACCATCACGCCGGACGAGGCGCGGGTCGAGGAATTCAAACTCAAGAAGATGTGGAAATCGCCCAATGGCACCATCCGCAACATCCTTGGCGGGGTCGTGTTTCGCGAACCGATCGTCATTTCGAACATCCCGCGCATCATTCCCGGCTGGACCGACCCGATCGTGATCGGCCGCCACGCCTTTGGCGACCAGTATAAAGCGACCGATTTCAGGGTCCCGAGCGCGGGCAAGCTGACCATGAAATGGACCGGCACCAACGGCGAGGTCCAGGAATATGAAGTGTTCGACTTTCCCGCCGCCGGCGTCGCCATGGGCATGTACAACCTCGACCAGTCGATCCGCGATTTCGCTCACGCCTGTTTGAACTATGGCCTGGATCGGAAATGGCCGGTCTATCTGTCGACCAAGAACACCATTCTCAAGGCCTATGACGGGCGCTTCAAGGATATTTTCCAGGAGATTTACGAGCGCGATTTCAAGGCGCAGTTCGAAAAGATCGGGATCGAGTATCAGCATCGACTGATCGACGACATGGTCGCCTCAGCGCTCAAATGGAGCGGCAAGTTCATCTGGGCGTGCAAGAATTACGACGGCGACGTCCAATCCGACCAGGTCGCCCAGGGCTTCGGCTCCTTGGGCCTGATGACCTCGGTCCTGACCTCGCCCGACGGCAAGACCGTCGAAGCCGAGGCCGCGCACGGCACTGTCACCCGCCACTATCGCATGCATCAGGCGGGCAAGGCGACCTCGACCAACCCCATTGCCTCGATCTTCGCCTGGACCGGCGGCCTCAAATACCGCGGCAAGTTCGACGACACGCCCGAGGTGGTGAAGTTCGCCGAAACGCTCGAGCGGGTGTGCGTCGAGACCGTCGAAAGCGGCAAGATGACCAAGGACCTCGCGATCCTCGTCGGACCCGAGCAGGCCTGGATGACGACCGAGCAGTTCTTCGACAGCATCGCCAAGAATCTCGAAGCGGCGATGGCCGGCTAAGCCGCCGGCGAACGCACCCGCTCGCGCCGGACTCCGAGCCCGAGAATCCGCCCCGGAATCCTGCGCAACAGGGGATAGCGGTCGAGCAACCTGACCAGAAACGGCACCCGCACCGCCCCACCGCCGAGCACCGCGCCGATGATATTGTCCTGCGCCGCCTTCTGCCCGGCCTGAATGACCCGCGTCGGAAAGAGTCGGCGCTTCTGCACCCGGTACAACAGCCGATCGACGGTCTCGCCGCGGGCCAGTGGCCGCCCCAGCGCATTGGCCGCCGCGACCGCGTCCTGGATCGCGAGGTTGATGCCGATGCCGCCGATCGGGCTCATCGCATGGGCCGCGTCGCCGATCGCCAGAAGTCCGGGCCGCGACCAGCTGGTCAGCCGGTCGAGGGCCACGCTGAGCAACTTCACCTCCTCCTGCGAGCGCGGAAAGTCGCCCCCGAAGTCCATGTCCGGAAAGGCTTTCTGAACTTCGTCGTGGAGCCAGTCGAGGCCTTTGGCGCGGACCGCCTTCTCCGCTCCCTTGGGAATGAGGAACGCAGCCTGCCAATAGGTATCGCGGTCGATCAGCACGACCATCCGCCCTGGCTCGACCGATCCGCGCAAGGCGTCGCCGCCGTCGTCATTCTTGGCCACCCGGAACCACAAGACGTCCATCGGCGCACCAAGCACCTCGACCGGAAGCATGGGGCGCTGCCGCACCAGCGACGAGCGCCCGTCGGCGGCGATCACCAGCTTCCCCGCATATTCCTCGCGGCCGGAAGCATAGCGGACCCCCGTCACTCGGCCCGCGGCCAGAATGAAGTCGATGACCGGCTCGTCCATCGCCAAGGTGAAGGCGGGAAAGGCCCGCGCCTCGTCGCGGAGGAAATCGAGGAAATCCCATTGCGGCATCATCGCGATGAACGGCGCCGGCGTATCGAGGTGCGACAAGTCGCCGATAGTCCATTCGCGGCCGCCGACGCGGATCCGCGCCGAGGTCAGCTGATTGTGGGGTCGCTTGAGAAACCGTTCGAGCAATCCAAGCTGCGCGAGAATTTCCATCGTCGAGGGATGGACGGTGTCGCCGCGGAAATCGCGGAAGAAATCGCCGTGTTTCTCGATGACCTTGGTCGAGACCCCGGCCCGCGCCAGCAAATAGCCCGCCATCATTCCGGCCGGCCCGCCGCCGACGATCAGCACGTCGTGATTTGACGTCATGGCGTCACCCTCGCTCCCCTGCCCGGCGGGCGTCAGAACCGCGGCGTGCCTGCGTTGCGTAGCTCAGGCCGCGACCTTGGCCAGCGCGTCGCGCACCGCCTGAAGCGCCGCTTCGGCCTTGGCGCCATCGGGCCCGCCGCCCTGGGCCATGTCGGGTCGCCCGCCACCGCCCTGCCCGCCAAGCGCAGTTACGGCAGCCTTGACCAGGTCGACCGCCGAGACCGCTCCAACGAGGTCATCGGTGACTCCGACAGCAACGCTGGCCCTGCCCTCATTGACCGCAATCAGCGCGACGACGCCCGATCCCAGGCGTTGCTTCATCGCATCGACCTCGGAGCGCAGGTTCTTGGGGTCGAGTCCCATGACGATCTGGCCGAGGAATGCGTGGCCGCCGATCGTTTCGGGACCTGCGGCCTCTGACGCGGCGCTTCCGCCACCCATGGCAAGCGCCTTTTTCGCCTCGGCGAGCTCGCGCTC
>JARXKO010000009.1 GCA_030271595.1 Pseudomonadota bacterium
GCCGGCAGCAATGAGCGCTGGATGGTTGCGCGGCAATTCGACCCTTGCCAACATACGCGCACGATGAAGCGGAACTCGACCATCGACGATGTTGCCAAGGCCGCGGGGGTGGCCCGAGTGACGGTTTCACGAGTCGTGAACAACGTTGCGAATGTCAGCCCGGAGACTCGTGAACGGGTCCAGCGCGCGGTGAAAGCGCTTGGATTTTCGGTCAACCGGCAGGCGCGCGCCTTGGCCAGCGGCGCCGGACGCCGAGTTCTTTTGATTCACCAGCACCAGCCCGAGCAGGAGCCCAACAGCTTTTATCATGCCGGCCTCGAGCTTGGCGCGCTGCGTTCCTGTTCGGCGCTTGGCTACGATCTTATAAATCGTTCGATCGACCCGGAAGCGAGCGATCGATCCAGTCTAGTTGAGGCTATTCTCAAGCGCGAGCGCCCTGCTGGAATCGTCGTGTCGCCACCATTGTCCGACAATTTGCAATTGCTCGTCGCGGTGCGCGACGCAGGTGTACCGATCGTCGCCATTTCGGCAGGCGAGGAAGCGCGCCAGATCGTTTCCGCAATTGGGATCGACGAGCGCGCCGGCGGCCGGGCGGTCGGCGAGCACCTCGTCGGATTGGGCCACCACCGAATCGGCTTCGTCAAGGGCCCCCCGGAACATCGCGCCGCGGCCCTGCGCTTCAACGGCTTTGTCGAAGCGTTGAAGGCAAGCGGGAGCGCGGAATTGGCCTGGCACATGTCCGGGGACTTCACGTTCAAGTCGGGTGTCGAGGCAACCGAGCAGCTCTTGCGCGAGCAGACTCCGGTGACGGCGCTGGCGTGCGCGAATGATGACATGGCTGCGGGTGCGATGCTCGCCCTGCATCGCGCCGGGCTCGAAATTCCATCGGCGATTTCGGTAACCGGGTTTGACGACACGCCGATGTCGGCAATCATCTGGCCGCCGCTGACCACGATCCGGCAACCGATCAAATATCTCGCCGAACGCGCCATCCATCTGTTGTTCGCAAGCGACCCGGCCCCGCAATACGAACTGGTGAACCACGAGCTGGTGGTCAGGGACTCTACTGCCGCGCCGAACCGGTTCCGATCGACTTGACAGGCGGGTCGGTTTGAAGCACCAAATGGAAGCGCTTCCATGAGGGTGGAGGCTCGCCCCCGCCGGACAATGGCGACGGGTTGAAAAGGGGAGAGAAATCGTTGGACCATTTGCTGCGCTCGCGCCGGGCATTGTTGCTGGCCGGAGTCTGTTCGTCATCGCTGCTGGTTGTCGCGGCTCCGTCGACTGCCCTTGCCCAGACCGGGGATCCCGCCACTCAGAATGCTCAGCCGGCCGCCAGTCCCGCGCCCGGTGATGCCAACGCCCCCCAACCCGAAGCTCCTCCAGGGGACAGCGCCGCGTCGCCGCCGCCAGAAGGCGCGATCGTCGTCACCGGAATCCGCGCCGGTCTGCGCAGCTCGATCAATATCAAACGGAAAGAACGGAGCATTGTCGAAGCAGTCAGCGCGGAAGATATCGGCAAGCTGCCGGATGTCTCGGTCGCAGAATCGATCGCCCGGCTTCCCGGCCTGGCGGCGCAACGCGTAGCCGGCCGTGCGCAGATCATCTCGGTGCGCGGGTTTTCTCCAGACTTCTCGACTGTCTTGTTGAACGGACGCCAGCAGGCCAGTTCCGGGTACAACCGAGCGGTCGAATTCGACCAATATCCCTCGGAGCTGCTGAGCTCGGTGGTCGTCTACAAATCGCCCGACGCCGATGTGTCCGGAATGGGACTGTCCGGCACCGTCGATCTGCGCACTGTCCGCCCGCTCGCTTACGGCAAGCGCGCCATCGCGCTTAACCTGCGCGGGGAAATCGACCAGGGCGGCGGCCGCAACCACGACATGCCCAAGCGCGGCTGGCGCGGAAGTGCCAGCTACATCGATCAGAACAGCGCCGGCACCCTTGGCTGGGCGATCGGCTATGCGCATCTCGACGCTCCGGGCCATACCAACCGGACCCAGAACTGGTTCTACGACAATTACGGCGGCCCGACCTATGTCCTTTCGGGACAGGAGGCTTTTGCAAGCAATCGGCGGGATATCCGCGACGGCGTCATGGGCACGCTCGAATGGCAGCCGAGCGATCGGGTTCATTCGGTCCTCGACCTTTATTATTCCAGGTTCAAACAACATGAAGTGAAGCGCGGGGCGCAGTGGTTTTCAGACGCCTGGGTCGATGGCGTAACCTACAGCAATCTCCAGACCGCAACCCGCAACGGCAACCAGTTCGCGGTCAGCGGCCATGTTGATAACGTCGCCCCGATCCTGCGGTTCGATGACAACAAGCGCACCGACAAGCTGTTCTCGGCAGGACTGAATAACGAGTTCAAGCTCAGCGATCGGACGAGCCTTTTGACCGATCTCTCTTATTCCTCGAACAAACGCGACGAAACCTACATCGAGACATATGGCGGGTATGGCGTCGGGCCGTCGGAGACGCGGACGTTCGACAATTACAATTTCTCGATCCCGACCAATGGCTTCCCCCAGTTCACCGGATTCGGACTCAATTACGCGGACGCCAATCAGGTGTCGCTCGGCGACCGCGCCCCGTGGGGCGGCTGGGGCCATGACGGGCTCAAGAAGTCTCCCCACATCAAGGAAACGGTTGCTGGCGGCGACGCCACCGTGCGCCACGAACTCGGGGGATTTTTCAGCAGCATCGACGGGGGCCTCAATTACACTCATCGGCACAAGACCAAGACCGTCGACGAGCTTGACCTCTTCCTCAAGAACGGCCGGACGCAGGTTACCGTCGACCCGCAGTTCCTGACCGATCCGACGTCACTCGGATTTGCCGGGTTCGGCGATGTTCTGGGCGTGGAGATCGCGAACGCGCTGAGCACCTATTACGATGCCGTGCCGCTCGCCAATGCCGATCATTATGACAAGGCCTGGGACATTACCGAGGATATCGTGACGTTCAAGGCGAAGGCGAATATCGATTCCGGCAACCTGCACGGCAATGTCGGTGTCCAAGTGGTGCGGCAGAAGCAGGAGTCGCAAGGCCTCCGGATCAACCAGACTGTTTCGCCGTTGCAACTGAGCCAGGTCAAGGATGGGGCCACCTACACCGACATCCTGCCAAGCCTGAATCTGTCTTATGACATCAGCAGCCAGAGCAAGCTTCGCTTTGCCGCGGCGAAGGTCATGGCCCGGCCCCGGATGGACGATTTGCGTGCCAATCTCGTTCCCAGCTTTAACGGCTCGGTGTGCGCGGGAAGCCCGCCTTGCGCTCCTGGCCAGGAGGTACATCCGTGGACGGCGACGGGCGGCAATCCCAATCTCAAACCATGGCGAGCCAAGGAACTCGACGTCGCCTATGAATGGTATGGCGGCAAGGCCACCTATGTAAGCGTCAACGCATTCTACATGGCGCTCGACAATTATATCTACAATCAGGCGCTGGCGGCGGATTTTTCGGTGTTTCCATTGCCGCCCGAAGCGGCCTCGATTCCGTCGAACGTAATTATCAGCCCGATCGGCCAGATAACGGTTCCGGCCAACGGCAAGGGCGGCAATGTCCACGGGATCGAACTTAGCGGCGCCTTCGAATTCGGGCTGTTGAGCAGATTGTTGGACGGCTTTGGAGTGCAGGGCAGCGTCTCCTACACCACCTCAAAGCTCAAGACCCAAGCCGCAAGCCAGATCGGCGAGCTGCCGGGCCTGTCCAAATGGGTTTACAACCTGACCGGCTATTATGAGCGCAATGGGTTCCAGGCCCGGGCGAGCTATCGCTACCGCTCGTCGTTCAAGGGCGAAATCGTCTCGCTGTTCACCAATCTCGGGTTCCCGGCAGTCCTGGCGGACAAGCAACTCGACGCCCAGATTGGCTATACCTTCCAGCAAGGATCGAGGCTGAATGGCTTGGGTGTGCTTCTGCAGGCGAATAACCTGCTCGATTCGCCGTATCGCACTTCATACAACGTCAATGGCACGCAGACCCTCGAAACGTTCGAGCGATACGGCCGCCAGTGGATGCTCGGTGTGAATTACCGCTTCTAGCCGGAGAACTTCGCTTGCTGTGCAAGAACTCGCGGCGGACGCTCGCACTTTGCCTGTCTGCCTGGCTGCTCGGGTCATGCCAGACAACGCAGGCGGGCTGGCCGCACAGTGCGGCAGCGGCAACGGCGGCGGACATCGCAATTGATGCCCAGGCTCGCTCAATCGTCGCCGGCATGACTCTGGAGCAAAAGGTCGGGCAGATCACCCAGGCGGACATTCGCTCGATCACCCCGGACGAAGTGCGGCGCTATTACATCGGGTCGATCCTCAACGGCGGCGGCGCGTGGCCGGCGATGAACATGCACGCCAGCGTCGACGACTGGCTGAAGCAGTCCGACGATTACTACCGTGCGTCGATGGCGACCGACATGCCGGTCAAGGTGCCGGTTCTTTGGGGCACCGACGCGGTTCACGGGCATAACAATGTCTATGGAGCGACCCTCTTTCCCCACAATATCGGGCTCGGCGCGGCGCATGATCCGCTGCTGATGCGGCGGATCGGTCAAGCTACCGCCGAGCAGGTGCGTGCGACCGGAATCACCTGGGCATTCGCCCCCACGTTGGCGGTTGTCCAGAATCCACGCTGGGGCCGGACCTATGAAAGCTACAGCTCCGATCCGGGCCAGGTCCGCATCTACGCCGAGGCGATGGTCGCAGGACTGCAAGGACGGCTTGGTTGGCCAACCTCGGTCCTCGCCACCGCCAAGCATTGGCTTGGCGACGGGGGCACGCTCCACGGCACGAACGAAGGCGATACCCAGACTTCGGAGGCCGATCTCTACCGCATTCACGGCGCCGGCTATGTGGGCGCTTTGCGGGCCAATGTTCAGACGGTCATGGTCAGCTATTCAAGCTTCACCGACACCGGCAGCGGCCGGGCGTGGGGCAAGATGCACGGCAACGCCTACCTCGTCGGCGACGTCCTCAAGCGGCGGCTCGGCTTCGACGGGATCGTGGTCAGCGACTGGAACGGCATTGGCCAGGTGCCGGGCTGCAGCAACTGGCATTGTCCGCAGGCGGTGAATGCCGGGATCGACCTGTTCATGGTTCCGGACGATTGGAAAAAGTTCATTGCCGCGACCATCGAGGACGTCCGCGAAGGGCGGATAGCGATGAGCCGGATCGATGATGCGGCGACCCGCATACTCCGGGTCAAGCTGCGCTCGGGATTGTTCGCGGCTTCCCCAGCGACCGGGCCCCATCCCGGTCCCGAAGTCATGAGCCCGCCGCCGGTACGAGCCCTGGCCCGGGAAGCAGTGCGCGAATCGCTCGTGCTGCTCAAGAACGACCACGGAATACTCCCGCTTCAGCGCCGCGGACGCATTCTGGTCGTCGGCAAGGGGGCGGACAGCCTGCCGATGCAGGCCGGGGGATGGTCGCTGACCTGGCAGGGCGACCATACCCAAACAGCCGATTATCCCAACGCCGACACGTTGCTGGCGGCGATGCGCAAAACGCTCGGCGCAAATCAGGTCGACTATAGCGTCGATGGAGTGGGCATAGATCCCGGCCTCTACTCGGCTATCGTCGTCGTGGCGGCCGAAAAACCCTATGCCGAGAGTGCCGGAGACATCGCCTTTCCGGCCACGATGCGGCACAGTGCCCGCTATCCCGAGGATCTTGCCGCGCTCGATCGGGTGAGGGGCCATGGCGTTCCGGTAGTCACCATCCTGTACTCGGGCAGGCCGGTCTACGCTAACGACTTGATCAACCGCTCGGACGCCTTTGTGGCGGCCTGGCTCCCCGGCACCGAGGGTCTCGGCTTGACCGACATGCTGCTGGCCGGAGACAATGGCCGGACTGCCTATGACTTTACCGGCCGATTGTCGTTCGACTGGCCAGGCGGTGACTGCCTGACCAAATCGGGAAACATCCAGTACCGCCGCGGTTACGGCCTGTCGCTGGCCCGGTTATCGACCTCGGCGCCCCTTCCGGAAACGTCGCCGACCGTGGCCTGCCCTGCGGAAAGCCGCTAGCATTCGGGCCATGCGCAAGATTCTTATCGTTGGCGGCGGCACTGCGGGCTGGATGAGCGCAGCGTTGTTCGGCAAGCTGTTCCAGGGTCTCTACGATATCGAACTCGTCGAAAGCGAGGCGATCGGGACGATCGGGGTCGGCGAGGCGACCATCCCGGCGATCAAGAAATATAACGAGTTGGTGCAGCTCGACGAAGCCGAATTCATGCGCCGCACCCAGGGGACATTCAAACTCGGAATCCAATTCGTCGACTGGCTGAAACCAGGGAAGGATTACATCCACGGCTTCGGCGTGATCGGTCAGGATTGGGAATGGCTGCGCTGTCATCATTACTGGCTTCGCGCCAATCAGCGGGGCCGCGTCCGCGATTTCGCCGATTACTCGATCAACACCGCCGCCGCGCTCAAGAACAAGTTCATGCATGCCCGCGCCGACCTCGCCGAATCGCCCATCGGCCATATTGCCCATGCCTTTCATTTCGACGCTTCGCTGTACGCCAAATATCTGCGCGGGCTCGCCGAACAGCATGGAGTGAAGCGGACCGAGGGCAAGATCGTCGACGTCGCCCTGACCGCCACTGGGGATATCGCCGCTGTCACCGTCGAAGGCGGCCAGCGCATCGATGCCGACTTTTTTATCGACTGTTCGGGCTTCCGCGGGCTCCTCATCGAACAGACGTTGAAGACCGGTTATGACGATTGGAGCCAGTGGCTGCCGTGTGACCGCGCGATCGCTGTTCCGTGCGCGCGGACCAGCCCCCTTCTGCCGTACACCCGTTCGACCGCGCGCGAACCGGGGTGGCAATGGCGCATCCCGCTCCAGCATCGGACCGGCAACGGGCTGGTCTATTCGAGCAAGCATATCGACGATGATGCCGCTGAAGCGTTGCTGCTTGCCAATCTCGACGGGGCTCCGCTCGCGACCCCCAACCGGCTTCGCTTTACCAGCGGCAAAAGGCGCAAGATGTGGAACCGCAACTGCGTCGCTTTGGGTCTTGCCGGGGGGTTCCTCGAGCCCCTCGAGTCGACCAGCATCCATCTTGTCCAGTCGGCCGCGATCCGGCTCGTGCGGCTGTTCCCCGATGCGCTGGACGATCAGGCGACGATCGACGAGTTCAATCGCCAGTCCGATTTTGAATGGGAGCGGGTGCGCGACTTCGTCGCCCTCCATTATTGGGCGAACCAGCGGCCGGGCGCCTTGTGGGATTATTGCCGCACGATGGAGCTGCCGGCGACGTTGCAGCGCAAGATCGACCTGTGGCGATCGAACGGGCGCATCTTCCGCGAGGACGAGGAACTATTCAGCGAAGAAAGCTGGATCCAGGTATTTCTTGGCCAAGGGATTACGCCTCGTGCCTATGACCCCCTGGTCGGGATCAAAAGCGATCCTCAGATCGAACAGTTCCTCGGCAATATTGCCGCAACGATCGACCGCTGTGTCGAGGTCATGCCGGATCACGAAGCCTATATTAAAACCTTCTGCCCGGCGGAATCGACGGCATGAAATCCCGGCTTTCCGCAGTGCTCGCCGTCATGGTTATCACAAGCGGGTGCGCCACGGTCCAACCGAAACGGCCAGTATCGGCCCAGATGTGGCTGACCACCGCCGACGGTAATCAGAAACTTGCGCCGCAGCCGGCGCTGACTGCGGTTGCGGCCGGGCCGGCGGCGGCCGCGATCTTTCTCGATCCCAACCAGCGCTTCCAGCAAATGCAAGGCTTTGGCGCTGCAATGACCGATGCCTCGGCTGAACTGCTCAGCAAGCTTGCGCCCGGCAAGCGGCGAGCGATCATGACCGAATTGTTCTCCCGCAAGAATGGTGGGCTGGGCCTCTCCTTCACCCGGCTTACGGTCGGAGCGTCCGATTTTTCGCGAACCCACTACAGCTATGACGACACGCCCTCGAACGTGCCCGACGTCGAGCTCCGCTATTTCTCGATTGAACCGGCGAGAAAATATGTCCTTCCCCGGATCAGGGAAGCACTGGCCATCAATCCCGATCTCAAGGTGATGATCAGCCCGTGGAGCGCGCCCGCCTGGATGAAGACCAGCAGGAGCCTGATCAAAGGCCAGCTGGTCGCGGAATATTATGCGGTGTTCGCGCGCTATCTCGCCCGGACGGTGGAGGCGTTCGCCAGCGGCGGGGTTCCGGTGGCGATGCTGACGATCCAGAATGAGCCGGACTTCGAGCCTGACAGCTATCCCGGGATGCGGGTCAATTCACCGGAGCGGGCGGTGATCATCGGGCGCTTTGTCGGTCCTGAATTCAAAGCCCGCGGGCTGAAAACCGAGATTCTCGATTACGATCATAATTGGGACAATCCCGAAATGCCGCTCGCGGTGCTGTCCGATCCTGCCGCGCGGGGGTTCGTGGCCGGGGTTGCCTGGCATTGCTATGAAGGCGACGTCCCCGCGCAGTCGCCGGTGCATGACGCATTTCCCGATAAGGACGCGTGGGAGACCGAATGTTCGGGTGGGGAGTGGTCGCCCAAGTTTGACGAAGTCCTGGGCTGGATGACCGACAAGCTGATCATCGGGGCGACGAACAATTGGGCGCGCGGGTCGCTGTTGTGGAATCTCGCGCTCGATCCCGCGCACGGGCCTCACCAGGGCGGTTGCGGCGATTGCCGCGGCGTGGTGACAATCGATCCCGCGACCGGCGCCATCACTCGCAACGTCGAATATTATGTGCTTGGTCATGCCAGCCGCTTTGTCCTTCCGGGCGCCTTTCGGATCGGCGCCACGGTTCACGACCAGGGCATCGAGCTCACCGCGTTCCTCAATCCGGACGGAAGCCGGGTCGCCGTGCTCCATCGTAAATCGGGAGACGACCCGGTGACGATCTTGATCGATGGCCAGCTCTATTCGGCTGCGCTTCCCAAAGGGTCGGTCGCGACCTTGCGCTGGCCCGCGCCGAGCTGGCGCCAGTGACCCTGCGCGCCGACGACTCGAGGCGCACTCTCTACGCCTTCGCGGCGGTCACGACCTTATTCTTCGCCTGGGGTTTCATCACTTCCAACAACGACCCCCTGCTGGTTGCCCTGCGAACGGCCTTCAGCCTCGATTATGCCGAGGCACTGCAGACCCAGATCATATTCTTCGTCGCTTATGGGATGCTGTCCTTGCCGGCAGCCTGGCTGACCAGCCGCATCGGTCCGGTGGACATGATCCTTGGCGCTCTTGGGGTGATGGTGCTGGGGTGCCTGATGGTCGCCGCAAGCACCGCTGCCGTGCAATTCCCGCCAATTCTTGGCGGGTTGTTCGTGCTTGCCGCAGGCTTCACCGCAATCCAGGTCGCCGCCAATCCCCTGGCTGCCGAACTCGGTCCTGCCCGGCGCAGCCACTTCCGCTTGAACCTGGCGCAATCCTTCAACTCGCTCGGCGTGGTCCTCGGGGTTCACTTCGGATCGCTGGTGATGCTTGGTGATCCGACATTGAGGTCGGGTTCGGGCGCGGTTGCGGATATCGTGCATCGGACCCAATTGCTCCAGGCGGTCAACCGCGCCTTTCTATCCATGGCGGCGATGCTCACCGCCCTGCTACTTTTTTTCGCCCTCATTCGACGTTTCCTGACCATGGTAGCTCCGAGCCGGGAAAGCACTCAACGAGCCGGCTCATTCGAGGCGCTGAAATCGCCCTGGGCGATGTTCGGTGCGATTGCGATCGGACTTTACGTCGGCGCCGAAGTGTCGATCGGAAGCATCATGATCAACTTCCTCAACCAGCCCCGCATTCTTGGCCTGCCCCTGGAAGCCGCCGGCAGCTTTCTTGCCAATTTCTATTGGGGCGGGGCGTTGATCGGCCGCATTGTCGGAACTGCGCTGCTGACGCGCGTGAGCGCTGACCGACTGCTGGTGATGGCTGGCACGGCGGCCGGCATCCTGTGCCTGACGGTGTTGGCGGCAGACGGCCCGGTGGCCGGCTACGCAGCGCTTGGCATCGGGTTTTTCAATTCGATCATGTTTCCGACGATTTTCACCCTCACCCTCGAGCGGTCCGGAGTGTCGCGAAATTCGACGTCGGGATTGTTGTGCGTAGCGATATTTGGCGGCGCGGTCCTGCCCGTGGCCGTCGGCGCGATCGCTGATCGCTTTGGCCTGAGCATGGCCTTCGCCGTTCCGCTTGCTTCCTATGCGTTCATCGCTGCTTTCGCCACCGCCGCCAACCGCGGCAACTCTCCGCTTGATGCAGCCGAGCCGCTGCGGGCAAGCCGTTCGCCACTCCCCTGATCGGAGGTCATCATGATTACCTGGCCGCTCGCCCTGCTGCTGTCCGCCCAATCGGCCTTCACCGTCACCAACTCGGCCTATGGCGGCCCGGTAGAGCGTCCGGCGAACGCACGGCTGGTCTGGAGCGACGAATTCGACGGTACCGCGCTCAATGCCGCGAAGTGGAAGTTCGAAACGGCGCGCAACAAGGACGGCTGGTGGAACGGGGAGCGCCAATATTATTCGGCTGGACGTGACCGGAACCTGCACGTCGCGGGCGGTTTGCTGACGATCGAAGCGCGGCACGAGCGGCTGGACTCGACTCATTACCCCGACTGGGGCGGTCAAGATTACACCTCGGCGCGAATCTCTTCGAAGGGACCGGGCTGGACCTACGGATTCTACGAAGTTCGCGCTAAACTGCCTTGTGCCCGCGGCATGTGGCCAGCCATCTGGATGCTCCCGGCCAACATGACGCAATGGCCAGACGACGGCGAGATCGACATCATGGAGCAGGTCGGCGCCGAGCCGAACCTGGTCTATGCAACCCTCCACACCGCACTGTTCAATCACATCAGGAAGACCCAGCGCAGCGCGCAACGGTTGGTGCCGACCAGCTGCAGCGAATTTCACGTCTATCAGCTCGACTGGCAGGCGGACTCGATCACGATCGGGGTCGACGGCCGGGGCATTTTGCAAGTGTTGAATAATGTTCCTGGCGGCAAGGGCGCATGGCCGTTCAACACCCCGTTCTCCATCATCCTCAACCTCGCGGTCGGCGGCGATTGGGCCGGCGCCAAGGGAATCGATGATGGTGCAATGCCCCAGCAAATGGACGTCGATTACGTGCGGGTCTGGCAATCGCCTGGAGGAGAGCGCGGATGACGAATCTCCAGCATCGACCTCGCTTGCAATGCAAGGCCAGGATGATCCCGACTAGGAAAATCGCCACGCTTGCAATGGCAGCGGCGGTGGCGTGCTTTGCCAGTCAGGCCGCGGGTGAGCCGGGGCCTGGAGCGCCCGCCGCCGTCGCTGCGGACAAGCCGTGGCTCGATCCCGGTCTTCCGCCCGATGCGCGCGCTCGCACGGCCGTCGCAGCAATGACCTTGGATGAAAAGCTACGTCTGGTCTTCGGCTTCTCCGACCAGGCGGTCACGGAAGTGTCGAAGGTCCCGGACGACGTCGTTTCCCCGGCGCTCAAGGCCTATGTGATTGGCCATGCGGTGAAAGGCTCGGCGGGGTTCGTGCCGGGCGTTCCGCGGCTCGGTATTCCAGACCAGACCCAGACCGATGCTTCCATCGGGGTACGAAACAGCCTGATCCCGAGCACCGCCTTGCCATCTTCGCTGGCAACCGCGGCGAGCTTCGATCCCGAGGTTGCGCGAGCGGGCGGCGCGATGATTGGCGCCGAAGCGCGCATGACCGGTCACAACACCATGTTGTCGGGCGGCGTGAATCTGGCGCGCGAGCCCCGCAACGGCCGCAACTTCGAATATGCCGGGGAGGATCCGCTGCTTGCCGGGACGATGGTCGGCGCGCTCATCAACGGCATCCAGTCCAATCACATCGTCTCGACGATCAAACACTATGCGGTGAACGACCAGGAAAGTCAGCGAATGACGCTCGACGTGACGATCTCCGCCGAGGCAATGCGCCAGTCGGACCTGCTCGCGTTCGAACTGGCGATCGAACAAGGGTCTCCGGGGTCGGTGATGTGTTCCTACAACCTCATCAACGGCCGCTGGGGCTGTGAGAACGATTATCTCCTCAATACCGTTCTCAAGCATCATTGGGGCTTCAAGGGGTTCGTCATGAGCGACTGGGGCGCGGTCCATTCGACGGTCGGCGCCGCGAATAATGGCCTCGACCAGTTCACAGGTTTCTGCTGCCAGGCCGACAAGCCGTTTTTTGCACCGGGCCCGCTCAAGGCCGCATTGCAGGCCGGTGAGATTCCGCAGCGCCGGATCGATGACATGGCGGAGCGCGTCTTATGGGCGCTGTTCGCCAAGGGCGCGGTCGATTACCCGGTCACGGTGGCGCCGATCAACTACGCGGCGAACGCTTTGGTCGCGCAAAAAGCCGCTGAGGAATCGCTGGTGCTGCTGAAGAACGATGGCGACCTGCTGCCGCTGCGCCATGTCAGGACGATCGCGATAATCGGCGGCAATGCGGACAAGGGCGTTATCGCCGGTGGCGGTTCGTCGGATGTCACCCCGGTTGGCGGCGCGATCATAATCAAGGATCATACGTTCCTGCCCTCGTCGCCGCTGGCGGCGCTGAGGGGCGAGTTGCCGCGGACAAGAATCGAATTTGATAGCGGGGACGATTTCGCCACTGCCGCTGCTTTGGCGGGCCGATCGGATGTCGCTATTGTGTTTGTCACCCAGCACGACAGCGAGGGCTATGACGGTAGCCTCGTCCTGGCTGACAATCAGGACGCGCTGGTCGCAGCGGTTGCGAAGGCCAACCCCCGGACGATCGTGGTGGTCGAAAGCGGCGGCGCGGTTTTCATGCCCTGGGCAGCACAGGTGCCGGCCATCATCGAAGCGTTCTATCCTGGAATTCGCGGCGGTCAGGCAGTCGCGCGCATCCTGACCGGCAAGGTCAATCCGTCGGGCCACTTGCCGATCAGCTTCCTTGCTTCACCGGAACAGCTGGCGCACCCCGTCATTGCGGGTTTGGACATGCCCGGCGATAGCCCGACCGACCTGGTGTACGACGAGGGCGCTGCAATCGGGTACAAATGGCTCGACGCAAGGGGATATCGTCCCCTGTTCTCGTTCGGCCACGGCCTCAGCTACACCCGCTTCGCGCTTTCGAACCTGGCAGTGCTCCCTGAAGGCAAGGCCATTCGGGTCACGTTCTCGATTCGCAACACCGGCAGGACTGCGGGCAAGGGCGTGGCGCAGGTTTATGTGGCGCCCGCGGACTGGCGCAAGGCGGGCTGGGAAGCACCAAAGCGGCTCGGCGCATTCGCCAAGGCGAGCCTCAAGTCCGGGCAAAAGAAGCGCTTGGAGCTCGTAGTCGATCCGCGCCTGATCGCGACCTATGAAGCCGCGGGCAATACTTGGCACATCAAGGCAGGAACCTATCGGCTGATGCTTGGCCAAGCGGCCGATGGCGAGATGCAACAAGCCGACCTCGAGTTGCCCGACAGTCGCTGGAGCGCAGCGAAGGCGATGCAACCATGACTCGCGCGACCTCTGCCGACAGGATATAACCGCGGCCATGCACAAGCGGACGATTTACCTGCTCGCATTGGTTGGGCTTTGCGGTTGCAGCCGGGCCATTGATCCGCCCGGTGACGCCCTCGCGCAGTCGCTTGCCGGGCGCGTTGCAGGAACCCCGCGGAGCTGTATCTCCATCAATTCCATCGACAATCTTCGCGTGATCGACCCCACCACGATCGGTTACGGTTCAGGCCCCACGATTTACGTCAATCAGCTTCGTGCTCCCTGTTCGGGGGCAAGGCAGCTGAACACGATCATCGTCGACGCCCATGGCAGCCAATATTGCAACGGCGACCATTTTCAGGTGGTCGAGCCCGGGTCGATCATTCCCGGCCCCGCGTGTTTCATGGGCGACTGGGTGCCATACCACCGGCCCTGACCGGGGGTGAGTGCACGATCGTAGGCGACATCGAGGCCGGACAGTTGCTGGCGCAAGTACACCCCAACCTTGCTGCGGCTTACCCTGAAATTACCGTCGAAGTTTGGCTCTATTGCCCGCACGCTCATGCGGTGCTTCGCCAGTCTGGCGGCAGGCGAAAAACCGGATGCACAGCGCGCGTGGTGCAATGCTATGGCTGATGGGCATGAACGCCGGAACGGAACATCGATGACCAACAAGAAGCTCAAGGTGGTGTTGGCCTATTCGGGCGGGCTCGACACGTCGATCATCCTCAAGTGGCTGCAGACCGAATATGATGCGGAAGTCGTCACCTTCACCGCCAACCTTGGCCAGGGTGAGGAGATTGAGCCAGCACGCGCCAAGGCCGAAATGCTTGGGGTCAGCCCGGAGAATATCTTCATCGAGGATCTGCGCGAGGAGTTCGTCCGCGACTACGTCTTCCCGATGTTCCGCGCCAACGCGGTCTATGAAGGTGATTATCTGCTCGGCACGGCGATTGCGCGGCCCTTGATCGCCAAGCGCCAGATCGAAATTGCTCGCGCCGTTGGCGCCGATGCCGTGTGTCACGGGGCGACCGGGAAGGGTAACGACCAAGTCCGGTTCGAACTTGGCTATTATGCGCTCGAACCCGATATCCGGGTCATCGCCCCGTGGCGCGAATGGCCATATGCGAGCCGCGATGCGCTGATCGATTTCGCCGAAAAGCACCAGATTCCAATTGCAACGGACAAGCGCGGCGATGCGCCATTCTCGATCGATGCAAATTTGTTGCACTCGTCGTCAGAAGGCAAGGTGCTCGAGGATCCCGCCGTCGAAGCGCCGGAATATGTCCACCAGCGGACGATTTCTCCCGAGGACGCGCCCGATACGCCGACCGTCGTCACCATCGACTTCGACCGCGGCGACCCGGTGGCGATCGATGGTCAGCGGCTGTCACCCGCGGCGCTTCTGACCGCGCTCAACAAGCTTGGCCACGACAACGGCATCGGCCGGCTCGACCTGGTTGAAAACCGCTTCGTCGGCATGAAGTCGCGCGGGGTTTATGAAACGCCGGGGGGCACAATCCTGCTCGCCGCGCATCGCGGGATCGAAAGCATCACGCTCGACGGGGGCGCGATGCACCTCAAGGATGAATTGATGCCGCGCTACGCAAGCCTGATTTACAACGGCTTCTGGTTTTCCCCGGAGCGCGAGATGCTCCAGGCCGCGATCGATCACAGCCAGTCCCAAGTCTCGGGCCAGGTCCGGGTGAAACTGTACAAGGGCAATGCGATGGTCATCGGCCGGTCGAGCTCGGCAAGCCTCTACGACCACGACCTCGTCACCTTCGAGGAGGGCAGCGGCAAGTACGATCACCGCGATGCGGCGGGGTTCATCCGGCTGACCGCGCTCCGTCTGCGCACGCTCGCGCAGCGCAAGGCGCGCTTAAAGTCCTAGGGCTTTCTTCGCCGCGGCGATCTGCTCGCGGACGCGGGCCGGCGCGGTGCCGCCGTAACTTGTCCGGCTATTCATCGACGCTTCGACACCGAGCACGTCATAGACGCGCTCGTCGATCCTGGCGTCGATGCGCTGGAGTTCGGCGAGCGATAGATCGGCGAGACCGCGTCCCTGCTCTTCGGCCAGCTTTACCGCGCGCCCCGTGATGTGATGCGCTTCGCGGAACGGAACATCGGCCTCGCGCACCAGCCAGTCGGCAAGGTCGGTCGCGGTGGAATAGCCTTGTTCGGCGGCGGCGCGCATGCGCTCGGGGACGAACTCGATCGTCTCGATCATGCCGCCGATCGCCTCGAGAGACAGGATCATCAGGTCACGCGCTTCGAACACCGGTTCCTTGTCGTCCTGCATGTCCTTTGAATAGGCCAGCGGAAGGCCCTTCATCGTCACCATCAGCGACATCATCGCACCGATGATCCGGCCGCTGTGCCCGCGTACGAGCTCGGCCGCGTCGGGGTTGCGCTTCTGCGGCATGATCGAGGATCCGGTCGAAAAGCCGTCGGACAGTTTGACGAAGCCGAATGACGGGCTGGCCCAGATCACCAGTTCCTCGGCCAGTCGCGACAAATGCAGGCCGGACTGCGCCGCGGCGGCCAGATAATCGAGCGCGAAGTCCCGGTCCGAGACGCTGTCGAGGCTATTGGCGGTGGGCTCGTCGAACCCGAGAGCGGCCGCGGTGGAATCACGGTCGATCGGAAAACCGGTGCCGGCAAGTGCTGCGGCGCCAAGCGGGCACTGGCCGAGACGAGACCGCGTATCCGCGAACCGCAGCCGATCGCGGCCGAGCATTTCGTAATAGGCCAGGAGGTGGTGGCCAAGGCTGACCGGCTGCGCGACTTGCAAGTGGGTGAAACCCGGCATGACCGTTTCGATCTGCTCCTCGGCGCGCAAGACCAATACCGACTGGAGCGCGCGTATCGTATCGATTGCTTCCTGGCAGGCATTGCGCACCCACAGCCGAAAGTCTGTCGCGACCTGGTCGTTGCGCGATCTGGCCGTGTGCAGCCGGCCGGCAGCTGGGCCGATCAGCTCGCTCAGGCGCTGCTCGACGGTCATGTGAATGTCTTCGAGCTCGACCTTCTCCGGAACGCCGTCCCGCTCATATTCCGCGGCGATCCGGTCCAGCCCGTCGATGATCGACGCCGCGTCCACAGCCGGGATGATCGACTGGTCGCGGAGCATCGCAACATGGGCCTTCGACCCGGCAATATCCTCTCGCCACAGCCGCTTGTCGAAGGCGATCGAGGCGTTGATGCGGCGCATCAGCGCCGCCGGCTCAGAAGCAAATCGGCCGCCCCACGTTGGTTGTCCTGGCGTGTCCTTCGTCACGGGCTGTGCCGTCGCATGACCGCCGGCGCCGGTCAAACCTGCCGGCTCGCGACACCGCCACCTGCCCTCGCCAGCGACCGAAAAACCGCGACCCAAGGAACTTTTTTCCGACCCGCCACTTTTTGTTTTCGGGGAGGTGTCACTAATCTCCCCTCGTGCGCATGACGAGCATTAGGAGAGCCGGGTGACTATCAAGGGGGGCGACGATTGCGGAAAGCTGCGTGAGGGCCTGATCGAGGGTCTGAGCCGGCTTCGTCACGGCGACTTTTCGGTACGCCTCTCGATTCAGTCGAAGGACCCGCGAGATCGGGAAATTTCCGAGCTATTCAATGAGGTGGTCGGCCTCAACGACACCATTACCGGCGAATTCGAGCGGATGGCCAAGGTCGTCGGCAAGGAAGGCGAGATCACCCACCGGGTGAAGGTCAAGGGCGCCGCGGGTGGCTGGCAGGCCAAGCTCAACGCAGTCAACGAGCTGGTCGACGACATGGTCCAGCCGACCACCGAGGTGGCGCGAGTCATCGGCGCGGTGGCCGAGGGCGACCTCTCGCAGCACATGTCGGTCGAGATCGACGGCCGCCGCCTCAAGGGCGAATTCCTGCGCATCGGCAAGGTCGTCAACACGATGGTCGACCAGCTCGGCTCGTTCGCTTCCGAAGTGACCCGCGTGGCGCGCGAGGTCGGGACCGAGGGCAAGCTTGGCGGCCAGGCGCGGGTCAAGGGCGTCGCCGGGACGTGGAAGGATTTGACCGACAACGTCAACCTCATGGCCGCCAACCTCACCGGCCAGGTGCGCAACATCGCCGAAGTCACCACCGCCGTCGCCCGCGGCGATTTGTCGAAGAAGATCACGGTCGACGTGAAGGGCGAGATTCTCGAGCTCAAGAACACCATCAACGTCATGGTCGATCAGCTCAACGGCTTCGCCTCGGAAGTGACGCGCGTCGCGCGCGAGGTCGGCACCGAAGGCAAGCTCGGCGGCCAGGCGGAGGTGCCGGGGG
>JARXKO010000200.1 GCA_030271595.1 Pseudomonadota bacterium
GGACATCAATGACCCAATTCGACGATCGCGAACGCGCGTTCGAGGCAAAATTCGCCCATGACGAGGAGATGCAGTTCCGCATCCTTGCCCGGCGCAACCGGCTGCTCGGCGAATGGGCGGCGCGGCAGATGGGGCTGAGCGAGGCGGAAACCGAATCCTACGCCAAGGACGTGGTCCGCGCCGATTTCGAGGAAGCCGGCGACCATGACGTCATTCGCAAGGTCATCGGCGACCTCACCACGGCCGGCGTCGACACCGATGAGGAGGCCGTGGCCGAGGCGCTGCGCAACAAGGAAATCGACGCCCGCCGCCAGATCATCGAAGCCGTCAACCTGTGAAGGACAATCGCAGATGGCGATGAGCGCAATCGAGATCGAGACGATGATCGTCGCGGCAATGCCCGATGCAGTGGTCGAGATTCGCGATCTTGCCGGCGACGGCGATCATTATTCGGCGCGGGTCGTCAGCGCCGCGTTCGCGGGCATGAACCGGGTGCGCCAGCATCAGGCGGTCTATGCCGCGCTCAAGGGCAAGATGGGCACCGACCTTCACGCGCTTCAGCTGGAAACAATCGTGCCCTCAGGAGATCATCAATGAGCAGTCCCAACGCGCGCATCGAGGCATTGGTCAAGGCCCACGACGTGGTCCTGTTCATGAAGGGCACGACGCTGTTCCCGCAATGCGGCTTTTCGAGCCGAGCGGTGGCGATCCTCGAGCGTCTGGGTCAGAGTTTCGAGACGATCGACGTGCTTCAGGACCCCGAGATTCGCCAGGGCATCAAGGAATATAGCGACTGGCCGACCGTGCCCCAGCTTTACGTTCGCGGGGACTTCGTCGGCGGCTCCGACATTATGATGGAAATGTTCGAAAACGGCGAACTCAAGCAGTTGCTCGAGCAGGCGTGAACAAAGAAAAAGGGGCGGTTGAGGGCGACCAGAGAAAGCCGCTCAACCGCCCCTTGTTGGTTTGTGGAACCAAGTGGACCCGCTTAATGTAGCAACACGCGTGCCAATTGGTTTTTTTGGTAGAAATCGGCGAAAAAAACTGAAGGTTGGAATGATGATGTCGGCGGATGCGTAAAAATTCCCGACACTCATCCGGCAAATCCGGCGAACCCGGAGGCATGCTGTTTTGCGACCTGACGCAGAGCTGGTCGGAGCAGGGCGGGGGCGTTCGCACCTATCTCGTCAACAAGCGCCGGCACATCATCGATCAGGGCCGCGACCGCCATTTGCTGATCATTCCCGGCGCCACCGACGAAGTCACCGAAGACGGCCGCGCGATCACCGTCACCATCGCTTCGCGCCGCGTTCCGGGGAGCCCCAATTACCGGCTGCTGGTGCGCAACAAAGCGGTGCGCGCGGCGCTCGAACGGTTCCGCCCCGACCTGGTCGAATGCCAGGATGCCTATAATCTGCCGTGGGCTGCGCTGGCCTATCGCAGGCGCCACCCGGCGACCGCCGTGGTCGGCTGCTACATGACCGATTTCCCGACCGTCTACATAGCCCGGCCGCTGGCGCGGTTCACTGGCCGCGCGATTGCCCGAGGTTTTGGCCGGATCGGCTATGCTTATGTCGAGCGGCTCTACAACCGGTTCGATGCGACCTGCGCGCTGAGCGAGGCGGGCGGCGCCGCCAGACTGCGGGCGGTTGGGGTCGAGCGGGTCGAAGTCGTGCCCTTGGGCGTCGAGCTCGACGAATTCTCGCCCCGGCGGCGCGACCCCGCGCTGCGCCGCGAACTCGGCCTTGCGGAGGGCCAGCCGCTGCTCATCTATGCCGGGCGCCTGGACAGCGAAAAGAAGCCCGAGGTGGTGGTCGACGCCTTCCGCCGCCTGCCGCGGGCGCTTGGGGCGCAACTGGTGCTGCTCGGCGATGGGCCGCAGCGCCCGGGAATCGCGGCGCTTGGCGACAGCCGCATCCACATGCCGGGCTTCGTCGCCGGCCGCGCCGAGCTGGCGCGCTGGCTGGCCAGCGCCGACCTCTATGTTTCGGCCATGGCCGACGAGACTTTCGGCGTGTCGATCGTCGAGGCGCAGGCATCGGGACTGCCGGTCGTCGGGGTCGCGGCCGGCGCGATGATCGACCGCGTGACCCCCGCCACCGGCCGGCTCGGGCCGATCGGCGATGCCGCGGCGATGGCCGCCAATGTGTCCGAGATCTGGAACGGCGAGCATCGCGCAATGGCCGCCGCGGCGCGCGCCAACGCCCTCCGGTTCAGCTGGAAGCGGAGCATGGAAATCCTGTTCGACGGGGTTTATGCGCGGGCGCTCGCCCGGCGCCGGTCACTGGGGGCGGGATGAGGGGGCGGGATGAACGCGGTTCAATCCGGGTTCACGCCCGCTGTGGCAGGGGTCGAGGCCAGAGTCGGGGAGCTTGTGTCAGCGTGAGAATGGTATTTCCGTTATTGGCCCTCGCGGCCGCGCCGGCGGCGCTCGCTGCTCAAGCGCCGTCGTCGCCGCAAGCCGCGGAATTGCGGGCGATGCTCCAGGATTGCACCGCGCACAGCTTTGAAACCGTGGTCAGCGCGACCGTTGACGGCCAGCCCCGGCACTCGAAGCTGAAATTGTGCGGCACCACCGGGCAGAGCGAGACCGATTGGTTGCGGACGCTGAAGGATTCGGCGGCCAAGATCGCCGCCAATCAAGCGATGGCCAAGCCGATGCGCGACGAGATGGTCAAGGCGATCACGGCCGAGATCGCGATGCGCAGCGCGCTGGTCGCGGCACCAGGTGCCGGCGGCGGAGGCGCAACCGCGTTCAGCCTCAAGCCGCGGCCGATCGTCGCCGGCGGCAGCAAGGATGTTGGAACGGCCGGTTACACCAGCCTCCCGCCCTTGCCGCCGCCCGTGTCGGTCGCCGACGCGGCGCGCGAAGTCGCTTCCAAGCCCTATGTCGCGCCGCCGCCGATCATCCGCCCCGACCTCCGCTTCGAATGCTTCTCGACCACCAGCGTAGGCGAAGGGCCGTGCATCGATTTCGACCGCTTCACCATGGTCATCGTGACCGCCAAGGCGCCGCTCGAGCCGGGCTCGAGCCTGCGCTTCCTGCGCGACGGCGAGGAGCGCGCGCTGGTCGATCTGGGGGCAATGAAGAAGGGCCAGCGGCAACGCATCTCGCTGCCGCAAGAGGTATGCAAGGGCGTCAACGGCGGCCAGCTCAAGATCGAAACCCTGGTCCTGCCCAAGGTCGCCAAAGCGCAGGCGCAGGTCGCCGACAGCGATGGCCCCTACATCCTGCACTGCTAGGGC
>JARXKO010000201.1 GCA_030271595.1 Pseudomonadota bacterium
CACCATGCACTCGGCACCGCCAGGCTTGGTGACCCCTACGGGAATCGAACCCGTGTTTCAGCCGTGAAAGGGCCGCGTCCTAACCGCTAGACGAAGGGGCCGTGTGGCGGGTCAGGCCGTTAGGCGAGGGGGCAGCGGGGGTCAAGCAAGCGCCGCGTCCTCGAGGTGCATCTCGGCGGCATTGCCACCGTTATAGTCGTCGCGCTTGATCGTCCCGGCGAGCCACCAGCGCTGGTCGGCTGGGGATTCGAGCAACGCCTGACCAAGCGCGGTCGCGGCGCTTCGAAAGGCGATGAACTTGAAGCTCTTGCCGTCGTCGCCGCAGGCGATGCCGCGGACATGGCCGTCGCCGACAATGCCGACCTTGATCAGCCGTGCCGGACCGGCGGCGACGCGCGGGGCGGGCCAGCCCGAGCCATACGGTCCCGCGCTGTCGAGCGCGTCGCACAGCCCCGCCGCCACGCCGCCCGGTGCGATCGACGCGTCGATCATCATCGCTCGCCCGCCGCGCGCCTCGGCGATGCCCGCTGCGAGCCGCTGGTCGAGGAATTCGCGCAATGGCTCGAGCCCGCCCGGCGCCAGCGTGAGTCCGGCCGCCATGGCATGGCCGCCCCCGGCCACGAGCAGGCCGTGGTCCTTGGCGGCGAGCACCGCGGCGCCGAGATCGACCCCGCTGATCGAGCGCCCTGAGCCCTTGCCGCTGCCGTCCTCATCTTGGGCGATGACGATCGCCGGGCGGCCGAATTTCTCCTTGAGACGCCCGGCGACGATGCCGATCACGCCGGGGTGCCAACCGCTGCCCATGACGATGATCAGCGAGGCGTCGGCCTGGGTCGCGGCCTGGGCCTCGGCCTGCTCGGTGACCAGCATTTCGATCGCCCGCCGCTCCTCGTTGAGGCGGTCGAGCTCGGCGGCGATGGTCCGCGCTTCTTCGGGATCGGTCGCGGTCAGAAGGCGCACGCCAAGGTCCGATTTGCCGACCCGCCCGCCGGCGTTGATCCGCGGGCCGAGCGCGAAGCCGAGGTCGCGGCACGTCGGCGCCCGGGTCAGCCGCGCTGCCTCGGCCAGCGCGACCAGGCCGATGTTGCGCTTGCCCGCCATGACCTTGAGCCCTTGGGTGACGAAGGCGCGGTTGAGCGTCTTGAGCCGTGCAACGTCCGCCACCGTTCCAAGCGCGACCAGATCGAGCAAGTCGAGGATTCGCGGTTCCTTGCGCTCCTCGAAAAACCCCCGCCCGCGCAATTCGCGGATCAGCGCGACGCCGAGCAGAAACGCCATTCCGACCGCCGCCAGATGGCCGTGGGCCGCACCGTCCGCGCTTTCATCGAGGCGGTTGGGATTGATCATCGCCAGCGCCACGGGCAGCTCGGTTGCGCACTGGTGGTGGTCAACGACAATGACGTCGAGGCCGGCGGCCTTGGCCTCGTCGAGCGCGTCGAACGCCTGTGCCCCGCAATCGACGCATACCGCGACCTGAGCGCCCTGCGCCTTGAGTTCGACCAGCGCCTTGCCCGAGGGGCCGTAGCCTTCCATCAGCCGGTCGGGGATATACGCGACCGGATCGGCGCCAAGGTCGCGCAACAGCAGCACCAGCAACGCCGCGCTGGTTGCTCCGTCGACGTCATAATCGCCGAAGATCGCGATCTTGTCCTTGGCCGCGAGCGCGTCGGCCAGGCGTTTCGCGCCCACCTCCATGTCGCGGAAGCACGACGGGTCGGGCAGGAAGTCGCGGATGCGCGGATCGCGGTGGCGCGGCAGATCGTCACGCTCGACCCCGCGCGCCATCAGCAATTGGTCGATCAAGGCGTCGAGCCCGCCCTCGTCATTGGCCCCGCGGCGCCAGCGCCACGGCTGTCCGCTGACCGATTGTTCGACGTTGAGGGCGATGTTCACTGCGCCAATCTAGTGGCGCGGCGGGCGGGGTCTAGAGGCGGCGCTTGCTGCCCAGCTTATAATGTTCGGTAGCCACCCGGCGGACGGTGCCCGAGCTCGCGCGCATGACGATGCTTTCGGTAGTGACGCAGGCCTTGGTGCGGTGGACACCCTTGAGCAATGCACCGTCGGTGACCCCGGTGGCGGCGAAGATGCAATCGCCCTTAGCCATGTCGTGGATGGCATAGATGCGGTCGAGATCGTCGATCCCCCAGCGGCGGGCGCGGGCGACCTCATCGTCGTTGCGGAACACGAGCTTGCCCTGGATTTGCCCGCCGACGCAGCGCAAAGCGGCTGCCGCGAGGACTCCCTCGGGGGCGCCGCCGGTGCCCATATACACGTCGATCCCGGTGTCGGGGTCGGCGGTGGCGATGACCCCGGCGACGTCGCCGTCGGGGATCAGCATGATGCCGCAGCCGAGCGAGCGCAGATCGGCGATGATCCCGGCATGGCGCGGCCGGTCGAGCACGCAGGCGATGATGTCGCCGGGTTCGACGCCCTTGGCCTTGGCGATGGCGCGGACATTGTCGGCCGGCGATTGGGCGAGATCGATCACGCCTTCGGGATAGCCCGGCCCGACCGCCAGTTTCTGCATGTAGGTGTCGGGGGCATTGAGCAGTCCGCCGCGCTCGGCGATGGCAAGGACCGCGAGCGCATTGGGGCCGCCGCTGGCGGTCAGATCGGTGCCTTCGAGAGGATCGAGCGCGATGTCGATACCGGGTCCGCTGCCCGGCGCGGAGCCGACCTTTTCGCCGATATAAAGCATCGGCGCCTCGTCGCGTTCGCCTTCGCCGATGACCACTGTTCCGTCCATCGGCAGCTCGTTGAGGGCGCTGCGCATGGCCTCGACCGCGGCGGCGTCGGCGGCCTCCTTGTCGCCGCGCCCGATCAGCTTGGAGGCGGCGATGGCAGCGGCTTCGGTAACCCGTACCATTTCGAGGACGAGCACCCGGTCAAGCGCGTTGCTTGCTAAAATCATGCGATGAAAGGCTCCGCTGCACTGGTCTTGTGTGGTCCGCGCCCGATAGGCGCCCGGCGGCCTGCTTGTCGAGGCTCAGCCGCCCGCTGGCGCGCTTCCGGCCCGGGTGCTGACCTGAGTCAGGGCATGGGACTCGGCAGTCACGCCGAATCGCGCTCGCAATTGGCGACTTCGAGCAACAGATTGCCGCTGACCACGAAACTCGCCGCAAGCACCCAGGAGAAACTCGCCAACAACGACTGGGTCGGGCCGAAAATGCTCACGACCAGGGTCGCGATCGACAGGCCGGCGACCAGCAGCACCGCCAGCAGAAAGTCCATCCCCGCCGACA
>JARXKO010000202.1 GCA_030271595.1 Pseudomonadota bacterium
GCGTCGGCGATCGCTCGAAGCAGCGCGCAATCGAACTTGTCGTCGCTGCAATGGTCGGCGAGAAACTGGTCGACGTCGCAATCGGGGGCGCCCATCATGGTCCGCAACTCGCGCTCGATGGTCCCGGGGTCGATCTTGCGCATCTCCTCTTCGCGGCCGGCGCACAGGCGCAGATACTTCACCGCTTCGCGCTCGCCGAGGCGGCGGCTCAATGCCTGGACATCGCCGATCAACGGCTCGTTCCCGCCGGCCTCGGCATCGGCCATGAGGTCGGCGAGCGTGCGATGGGCGAGCTCGTCCGCCGCCCGTCCTTCGATCGGCTTGAAGCCGGGCGTGACCCCTGCTTCGGCGGGAAAGGCGGCGAGCAGCGACTGGGCAAAAGCATGGATCGTCTGGATCCGGATCCCGCCTGGAGCATCGAGCACGCGGGCGAACAATTGCCGCGCCCGCTCGCGCGTTTCGGGGCCGCTGTCCTCGCCCAGCTCATCGAGTTCGCGGCCAAGGTCGGGATTGCTCAGCCGCACCCAGCGCGCCAGCCGGGTGCCGACGCGCTCGGCCATCGCCGCGGCGCCGGCCTTGGTGAAGGTCAGACAGAGGATGCTTTCGGGCGCCGCGCCATTGAGCAGCAAGCGGAACACCCGGCTGGTGAGGACATGGGTCTTGCCCGTTCCTGCCGAGGCCGACAGAGCGGCATCGGCGAACGGATCGGTGGCGAGCGCCTGCTCGGTGCCAAGCCCGGTCGGAGTCTTGCGCGCGCCGGCCATCAGCGCGACCCTTCCCAAGTCCTGCCCGAGCCCATAGAAAAGCGCCGACCATCAGGCAGGAAAAGCGCATGACCGACAGCACGACCGGCAAGGAAGACGAGGAACGGCGAACGAAGTTGGTCAAGGCCGGGGTCGCGGTCGGGATCGGCTCGGCGGCGATCGTCGCGGCGCTGCTGTATGCGTCCAAGGTCAAGAAGAAAAAGCCGTAGAAGGCGAAGCGCGGTCAATTGCGGCCGTACCATTCCTCCAGCCGCATCAGCTGGTCGTAATCGCCATACGGCGCGAAGGCCGGATTGAGCTTTGCAATGAATGGCTCCATTCCCGTCAGCCATTTTCCAGCCGCAGCGCTGAAGTGATTGCGGCTGAGTGCCAGGAAATCGTCGATCTTCTTGTCGGCAATCGTGCGCTTGCCGCCTTCCGCGAACGACCAATATTCGAAGTCCTCGGGGGTGCCGCCAACACCCTCAAATCCGCCCGCCAACGCGATCAGCCCGAGCAAGCCGAGCTGGAGCGCGAAGCCCGCCTCGATCGTTTTCAAGGTCGGCCCCTTGCCGGTCTTGTAGTCGATGATTGCAAGCCCGCCGCCAGCTGTGCGGTCGATCCTGTCGGCCTTCCCCTTGAGTTCGATCCCAGCAATGATTGTCTTGCCCGCGATCTCCGCTGCAATCGGCGCGCGGCCGGCATCGCGATCCTCCGCCATCTTCCCGATCACCCATTGGATCGCATCCATCAGCCGCGGTTGCCACAAGGCACGGAGCAACGGGTGAACCGCCTCTTGCCGCAGCATCGCCCGAGCGCGCGGGACCAGCGCATCGGGGTCGCAACCATCTTCCTTGAACCACGCTTCGAGCACTTCGTGGACCGCAGTTCCCTTCCACGCCGCCGTCGGGTCAAGATCGAGCGGGTCCCACGGCCGCAGATCGAGGATGGCCTTGGCGTAAAAGGCGTAAGGGTCGGCTTTCAAGCGGTCGACGTCGGTGACGGAAATCTTTTTCGGCCGCTGTTCGAGCGATGGCGATGGCGCGGGCTGGCCGGCCGGCACTGGCTCGCCCGGATCGTCGAGCGCCAGCGCCAGCCGAGGCAACTCGGCGTCGAGCGCAAGCTCGGGATCCACCGCGCGCAACCGCAACCAGAAGCGCGAGGCGACGGTCGGCGAGCGGCTGTCGCGCCGGGCGCGCGTGATCAGCACCTCCGGCGCACCCAATGCGCTCGCAAAATCATGCGCGGTCAGCCCGATCCGGCTTTCCAGCGTCGGCATATCGAGCTTCGCCCGGACCCGCGGCGGAAGCCACGGATCGGGCGCCGCGAGCGCCGGCCAGCTGCCCTCGTTGAGGCCGCCCATGACGATCAGGTCGGCGCGCTGGAGCCGCGCTTCGAGCAAACCCCAGATGAAGATTCGCGGATGCTTGCCATAAGGCGGCCGGAGCGAATGGCTGTCGAGCAATTGCCGCAACAGCGGCACCGCGTCGTCGCTGCCGACCATCAACGTGGCTGCCGCCGGCAGCGCCTGCCAATCGCTCAGCAATCCGGCCATCATCCGCCCGTCCGGCCCGCTCCACGCGCGCATTCCCGCCAGCGCGTCGGCACGCTCGGCAAGGCTCGATGCAAATTGCGCAAGGCTGATCGGCTCTGCGAGCAGGCCGTCGAGCCGCGCGACCAGCGGACGGACCATCGCCCATTGCAGATCGACCTGTTTGTCGGCGAAATGGCGGTCGAGGCCGGTAGCGCCAATCCCCGGACGCGGGCCGCGCAACTCGCGGTCGAGTTCGCGGACGGCATTGAGCCAGGCGAGGCGGTCCGCGCCCTCGCCGCCGACCAGCGGATGCTTGAGCAAGGCCAGTAGCGCCACCGGCGCCAGTTCCTCAGCAGCGGCCGCGGCAATTGCCAGAATCAGCGACGCCGCGGCGCTTTGCGACAAGGGCTGGCCAGCGGAATCGTCGGCCTCGATCCCCCACCGCTCGAGCAAAGCCGACACCCGCTCTGCCAATTGGCGGTCGGGCGTGACCAATGCCGCGGTCCGGCCCGGCGTTTCGAGTGTTTCGCGCAGCGCCAGGGCAACCCCCTGCGCCTCCGCCGCGGCATCGGGGAATTCGGCGAGGCGAACATGGTCGAAATGCCGGTCCGGGCGCTTCAGGGTTTCCCATTTGTGCGAGAAGGCCGGGGCCGCCATGGCGTTGGCAACCGCTGTTGCACGCCGCGTCGGGGAGTGCGCTCCAGCCGAGACCGGCCAGGCGCGCACAATGTCGCGATTGATGCCCATGCGGTCGAGCAAATGCTTCAAATGAAATTGCGGGTGATTGGCCTCGATGCGCCCGTGCTCGTCAGGGCCGAGCGCGTCCCACTCCGCTGTTGGCAGGACATCGTCGAGCCACAGGCCCGGGAGCACCACCTCGCCTCCCGGCATCTGTGCCACGCGCGCCTGGAGCGCGGCGATCGCCGGGGCGGCAGTGGTGATGCCGGCAGCGATGGTGAAGCC
>JARXKO010000010.1:0-11901 GCA_030271595.1 Pseudomonadota bacterium
CGAAAGCGATGCCGACCCAGCCTTGAATTCGACCGACGTGGCCGATGCCGCCGCCGGTTCCCGTCTCGCGGGTCCAGGGCCGCATGTCGAAGCGGCCCCAAGACTCAGTAAGAGGAGGCGGGTCCGGATAGAGCTCGGTCGGCGCCTCGTCCTCGAGGCGTTCGAGTTCGTTGGCGTCGGCGTGGAAGTGCGTGAAGTTGGGATTGCCGAGTCGCTGTTCCTCGGCGATCTTGTCCGCCATCCCCGCGCGATCGTAGCGATGGAAGGCATCGCCCTCGATGAAGGCGGCGTTGATATGTTCGCGCCTGAAGATCTGCTCGAAAATCTGTTTGACCGAGGTCGTCCCTGCCCCGGACGATCCGGTGATCGAGATGATCGGATGGCGCGCGGACATCGGCGTCAGGCCCGGAAAAGGCCGCGCTGGCCGAATAACGGCGCGCGATCGGCGATCAAGCTGGGTAGCGTGTGATAGCGCGCGATCCGCTCGACCTCGGCAGTCGATCCGAACACCAGTGGCGTGCGCTGGTGAAGTTCGCTTGCGATGGCATCGAGGATCGGCTCGATCGTGTCTGTCGCCGATCCGCCGGCCTGCTCAATCAGCATCGCGATCGGATGCGCTTCGTAGACCAGCCGCAAGCGGCCCTTGGCGTAACCGCGGCGCTGGTCGGCGGGATAAAGGAAGGCGCCGCCGCGGTTGAGGATTCGATATGCCTCGGCGACTAGTGAGGCGATCCAGCGCATGTTGAACTCACCTTCGCGCGGGCCGAGCCCGGTCTTGATGCAATCATCGAAGTAAAGCCGCACCGCTTCATCCCAGTGGCGGTAGTTGGACGCGTTGATCGCGAACTCGCGGGTGCTCGGGGGGATTTGCAGTTGCGGCGCTGCCAGGCAGAATTGGCCCTCGGCCCGCGAATGAATGAAGATGTGCGTACCAGCCCCAAGTGTCAGCACCAGCGCGGTCTGCGGGCCGTAGATAAGGAAGCCGGCGGCGAGCTGGTCGCGACCCGGCTGAAGGAAGCTCGCCAGCGGATCGCGCACGGCATCTCCAATAATCCGCCTTATCGAAAAAATTGTGCCGATCGAGATGTTGGTATCGATGTTCGATGAGCCGTCGAGCGGATCGATCGCCAATGCAAGCGCCCGATCCCTCTGGACCAGGACTGGTTCGGCAAGCTCCTCAGATGCATAGAGCGCGACTGGACCCTTGCTGACCGCCGCCAGGAAACGCTCGTCGGCGAGGATGTCGAGCCCACGCTGCTCGTCTCCATCACTGTTGGCGCTGCCGTCCCTTTCGGCGAACCTGTGGCCGAGCGGCCCCTCGGCGATGATCGAGGCCAGTGCAATGCCGGTTTCCGCCAATAGGCGAACCGTCTCGACGACTTCGGCGGCGTGCGGCGCGCCAGTGGCGACATGTCGAGCGAAATGCGCGTCAAGGCTATGATCGATCATCCCGCTCCCCGCTGCATGCGCCATAAGTGGCGTCTCGTGCAGCGCTTAAGGAGCCAGTCCGAGCTCAATTAGTAAAGTTTTAAATATTTACATGTGCCGTAAGTTTTGCTTACTAAGTCGGAATGCACAACCTGACCCTTCGCCAGCTTCGCGCCGTCATCGCCGTGAACCGCCTCGGCAAGATCAGTCTCGCCGCCGGCGAAATCGGCCTGACCGCACCGGCGGTGACGCTGCAAATCCAGCAGGCCGAGGCCGAGGCAGGCGTCCCCCTGTTCGATCGCACCAGCGACGGCCTGCGCCCAACCGACGCCGGCACCGCGGTGGTCCAGGCTGCGCTGGCGATCGAGGAGCGCATTGGCGAGCTGGGTGACCAGCTCGATGCCGTTGCCGGAGGGCGGCAAGGTTCGCTCCGCCTAGGCGCCGTCTCGACCGCCAAATATTTCGCTCCTCAACTGGTTGCCGCGTTCATGGCCGAGGTGCCGGGTGTCGATCTGCAACTGCTGATCGGCAACCGCGCCGTAACCATCGACGCGATCGAAAATCGCCAAGTCGACATCGCCCTTATGGGTCGCCCGCCGCGCCATTTGCCGGTACAGCCGACATTGATCGGAGAGCATCCGCTGGTGATCATCGCCCGCCCCGATCATGTGCTCGCCGACAAATCGCGAATTCGCAAAAGCCGGATTGCCCAGGAAAGACTGCTGGTACGCGAACAAGGCTCGGGGACACGAATCTCGCTCGAGTTGTTCCTCGGTGACATGCCCGGGCGGCTCGAAAATCTCGACATGGAATTCAGCTCCAACGAAACGATCAAGCAGGCCGTGATGGCCGGCCTTGGCCTAGGCTTCATTTCCGCGCACACCATCGCGATGGAAGTTGAAATCGGTCGCTTGAAGATCTTGGATGTGGTCGGCACGCCGGTTCGCCGGCAATGGTTTGCAGTGAGCCGCGCAGATCGTTCGGCGTCCCCGACCATGATCGTGTTCAAGGATTTTATTGCCCGGCGCGGCCGCGATTTTCTTCCCGCCCTTGTGACGCCCCTTGGCGCCGAGTCATAGCCGCCGCATGTCACTCTCGGGCTTTGCGGTGGTGGTCTTCGATCTGGACGGGACCATCGCGGACACGGCACCGGACTTGGCCGCTGCGCTTAACCATGTCCTCGGCGGATTGGAGCGCAAGCCACTTTCGCAAGAGGCGGTACGCCGGCTGATCGGGCATGGAACGCGGGCATTGCTGCGCAAGGGACTGGATGCGACCGGGTCCGTCAATGACTCATTGATCGATGCCAATTACCCCAAGCTGATGCAATTCTACGAGAACCACATTTGCGATCTCACCCGTCCGTATGCAGGCGTTGAGCGGGTTTTTGACGAACTCCGGGCGAATGGTGCGCAACTGGCCGTCTGCACCAACAAGCCCGAGCGCATGACCCGCTTGCTCATCGATACACTCGGCTGGCACAAGCACTTCGCCGCAATCGTTGCGGGGGACACGTTGGCGGTGTGCAAACCCGACCCCGCCCCGCTCAAGCTCGCGATTGAGCGAGCCGGCGGCGGACCTGCGGTGTTTGTCGGCGATTCCAGTATCGATGTCGAAACGGCCCGCTCGGCGGGCGTGCCTTGCATTCTCGTTGATTTCGGAATGTCGGACGTGCCCGCGAGGACGCTTGGAGCAGATTGCGTGGTCGACGACATGGGCTCGCTCGTCTCAGCGATCTGTGCGCTGTAGCTGTCAACTTCACGAAGCGCTGCTCGCGCATCACTGAGAATGGCAAATGGCAGGATGAGCGCGAAATTGCTGCACTCGTTCCTCGCTAGCCGCATTTGGAATAGCCGCAGTTGGTGCAATTGAGACAGCCTTCCTGTTTTATCGTCGCGAAGCTGCCGCACTGCGGGCAGGAGATGCCCGCCATCTGCCGTGCGCCGACCTCAGTTACCGAGGGAGCCAAGGCGACTGGCGCCGGCTCGCCCTCGACGTGGCGCTGGATCACGCCGCCGATCGCCGCCAGAAGCGAGGGCACATATTCGCCCTTGACCCAGGCGCCGCCGCGCGGGTCAAACACCGCGCTCAATTCCTCGGCGACGAAAGAAATGTCGCCGCCGCGGCGGAACACCGCCGAGATCATCCGCGTCAATGCCAGTGTCCAGGCATAATGCTCCATGTTCTTGGAGTTGATGAACATCTCGAACGGCCGACGCTGATCACCTTCTATCCGATCGTTGATGGTCACGTAGACGGCGTGCGGGATGTCGGGCCACTTGAGCTTGTAGGTCGCGCCCTCAAGCCGTTCCTGGCGTGGGGCCAGGGTGTCGGCCGGCTCGGCGAAGTTTGATTCCGCTTTCCTGTCCACTTCAACCGCGAGCACGGAACCGGTTATCGAATTGGGGCGGTAGGTAGTGAGTCCCTTGCAGCCGAGGCGAAAACCCTCGCGATAGATGTCGGCGAAATTTTCGAACGAAATGTCGGCAGGGCAATTGACAGTCTTGGAGATCGAGCTGTCGATCAGCCCCTGCGCCGCGGCCTGCATGGCGAGGTGATCGGCGGGGGTCAGTGTCTGGGCGCTGACGAACAGCTCAGCCGGCAGCTCCGCCCCCTCTCCCTTCGCCTGTTTCCAGCAACGCAGCGCATAATCCTCGACCTCCTGCACCCGCAGCTCACCATCGGGTCCACGGATCTTGCGCTGATAACTGTAGGCAAACACCGGCTCGATCCCCGACGACACGTTGCCGGCCAGGAGCGACGTCGTACCGGTCGGCGCAATCGAGGTCAGACAGCCGTTGCGCAGGCCGTTCTCGGCGATCAACGCGCGGGTCTCCTCGTCGAGTGACCTGAGGTTGGGCGTGTCGAGCATCACAGGATCATAGGCCGGGAAGGCGCCCTTTTCCGCCGCCAGCCGGGCGGATTCGCGATACGCTTCGCGGCGGATTATCGACAGCCAGCGCCTGGTACGCGTGATCGCACCAGCACTGCCATAGGTATCGCCACAAAACAGCAAAGCGTCGGCGAGCCCGGTGATGCCGAGCCCGATCCGTCGCTTGGCCTTGGCCTCAGCCTCCTGCGCCGGAAGCGGATAGCGCGACACGTCGATGACATTGTCGAGCATCCGCACGGCGGTGCGGGTAAGCCAGCCCAGTTCGTCTTCGTCAACATCCACGCCGTCTTCGAATGGCTTTGTCACCAGCTGCGCGAGGTTGATCGAGCCAAGCAGGCACGCCCCATAGGGTGGTAGCATCTGCTCGCCACATGGATTGCTTGCGCGGATGTCCTCGCAATGCGCGAGGTTATTCATCGCGTTGACCCGGTCGATGAAGATCACGCCGGGCTCGGCGCAATCGTAGGTCGTGCGCATTAAACTGTCCCACAGCTCGCGCGCCCGCACGCTGCGATAAATCTTGCCGCCAAACTCTAGCGGCCAGTCGCCATCATCGTCGAGGCAGCGCATGAAAGCGTCACCGACCAGGACCGACAGGTTGAAATTGCGCAGCCGCCTGCCGTCGCGCTTGGCCTCGATGAATGCCTCGATGTCGGGGTGTGAAATGGCCAGGCAGCCCATCATCGCGCCGCGCCGCGCCCCCGCCGACTGGACCGTGCCGCACATCGAATCCCAGCAGTCCATGAAGCTCAATGGGCCGGACGCCTCCGCACCGACTCCAAGCACCAGCGCGCCGGCCGGGCGGATCGTCGAAAAGTCCATGCCCACGCCCCCACCCTGTTGCATGGTCAGCGCGGCCTCGAGCAGATGTTCGAAAATGCCCCCGAGGTCGTCGGGGATGGTGCCCATGACGAAGCAATTGAACAGGGTTACGTCGCGTCCTGTTCCGGCGCCCGCAAGCACGCGGCCGGCCGGGATGAAACGAAAGTCGCGCATGGCCTCGATAAAAAGCTCACGCCAGTGCTTGCTATCGCGCTCTCCAGCGGCCAGCGCAGTCGCCACCCGGGATATCGTCGCGAGATAGTCGCCGTCGGCCTGCTCGGGACGATCCGCGGGTAAAAAACGATATTTTGCGGCCCAGATCTCAGCGCTTAACCGATCGACAGCCATGGTGATACCCCCAATATGTTGGGGTAATATCCTAAATCTATAGCGACATGTTGCGATTTGATCGAAATCAATCGATATCAGAATTTTTTGATTCCGTCCTCCAATTCGAGGAGGCGTTGGCGCGCAAGCCTGAGCGATCTGATGGAAGCGAATGGCCCATTGATTTGGATCAAAGCTGACGTCGGTTCTGTCGCTTAGCAAGCACAGCACCATGATTTCGCCCGTCACGTTCGCCAAATATGCCCGAATGCGCGTGCCGCGCTATACTAGCTATCCAACCGCGCCAAACTTCCGATCCGAGGTCGGAGCGGGCGAGTATCGCGAATGGCTTGGCGCGCTTCAGGCAGACGTGCCGGTGTCGCTCTATCTCCACATCCCATTCTGCCAAGCGATGTGCTGGTATTGCGGCTGCCACACCAGCGTTACGCGCCGCCCCGAGCCGATTGCGCGCTATGTCAATGCGCTGTTGACGGAGATCGAAGCAGTCGCCGCCATCGCGCCAGGCCGCATGACGGTTTCCCACCTCCACTGGGGCGGAGGCTCGCCAACCGTGCTGGCGCCGGACGACATCAAACGGATCGACCGCACGCTGCGCCACGCGTTTCGCTTCGCGCCCGATGCCGAACTCGCAGTCGAGGTTGATCCGCGCACGCTCAGCGGGGCGGTGGCGAGCGCATTCGCCGCCAGTGGCGTCAATCGCGTCAGCGTTGGCGTACAGAGCTTCGACCCGGCGGTGCAAAAGGCAATCAACCGTGTGCAGAGCGTTGCCCAGACCGCGTCAGCAGTTCGCATGTTCCGTCGCCGCGGAGTCGAGGCGATCAATTTCGACCTGATTTACGGCCTTCCGCACCAAACCGTCGCATCGTGCGTTGAAACGGTCGTCCAAGCCTTAGCCATGCGGCCCAACCGTCTGGCGGTATTCGGCTATGCCCACGTACCAAGCTTCAAGCCGCATCAGCGCAACATCGACCAGGCGGTCCTTCCTGATCCCTTGGAGCGCCACCGCCAAGCCGAGGTCATTGCCGACACTCTTACCGACGCAGGGTATGTCCGAATCGGACTCGACCATTTCGCGCTGCCCGGCGACTCGCTAACCGCTGCGGCTGCAGTTCGCCGGCTGCATCGCAATTTCCAAGGGTACACGACCGACTCCAGCACAACGCTCATCGGGTTCGGCGCGTCGGCGATCGGGCGGCTGCCGCTCGGGTTCGTGCAGAATGAGACCAACCTTCCTGCGTATCAACGGACGATCGCCCGCGGCGAGCTGGCGACCAGCCGGGGTTGCCCGGTGAGCTCCGAAGACCTGCGCCGAGCGGCTATTATCGAACACCTGATGTGCGACTATCGGGCGGACGCCGGTGACCTGCTGCCCGTTGCGGTCGGCGAACTCGAGCGGGACGGCCTGATTCGCCGCTCGGGCACGCTGATCGAGGTCACGGACGAGGGCCGGCCGCTGGTGCGGGCGGTGGCGGCAGCCTTCGATGCCTATCTGCCGCACACCCCTGTCCGCCACGTCACCGCCGTTTGACCTCGATGGCACGTTGGATGGCCGCAACACCAGGAGATTAATGAGCCGGTGCTTCCTGCGGATCCGGCGTGCGATGCCGCTCCCGGCCTGCTCCCGCCGCAAGCCGTTTCACCCCGATAAGCTTGTAGATTGCTGGAAGCACGAACAGCGACAGGAGCGGCGCGGTGATCATTCCGCCGACCATGGGCGCGGCCAGCCGCTGCATTACCTCATGCCCTGTGCCTGCGCCGACCAGCAGCGGGAACAGTCCGGCGAGGATCACCGCGACCGTCATCGCCTTGGGTCGGACGCGAAGAACCGCGCCTTCCATCAGAGCCTCGTCGAGATCGGCGTCGGCGGAAAACCTGCCGCGAGCGATGCGCCCGTTGATCGCGTTGTCGAGATAGACGAGCATCACGACTCCGAACTCGGCGGCGAGGCCGGCGAGCGCGATGAAACCGACCGCGGTCGCCACGGACACGGCGTGGCCGAGCAGAAAGATCAACCAGATGCCGCCGACCAACGCGAACGGCAGGCTGGCAAGGATGACCAGCGGCTGGCGCACGCGCCCGAAGGCGATGAACAGCAGCAGGAAGATGATTCCAAGCGTCGCGGGAACGACCCACGCCAAGCGCTTGGCGGCCCGCTCGGCATATTCGAACTGCCCGCTCCAGCTCAACGCATATCCCGGCGGAAGCTTGACACTGGCCGCGACGTCCCGCTGCGCCTCCCGCACGAAACCGATGAGATCGCGGCCGCGCACATCGATATAGACCCAGGCACTTGGCTGGGCATTCTCGCTCTTGATCATCGTCGGACCAGACTCGACCCGGATGCTGGCGAGTAACGACAACGGAACAACGGCTCCGTCATTGGTAATGATCGGAAGCTGCTGGAGCGCTTCGAGGCTGTTGCGATTCTCCCGGGGCAAGCGGATATTGATCGGGAAGCGCGCCAGCCCTTCGACCTTTTCGCCGATTTGTGCGCCGCCGACCGCCATCGCGGCCGTCTGCTGCACCTCCTCGATGGAGAGGCCGTAGCGCGCCGCAGCAAGGCGATTAACCTCGACATCAATATAGCGCCCGCCGGTAAGTCGGTCGGACACCGCCGATGCCGTGCCGCGAATCGGTTTCACCGCCTGTTCGACCTGTTCACCAAGCCGCTGGAGCGTGGCGAGGTCGGGACCCGTGATCTTGACCCCGACGGGGCTCTTAATGCCAGTTGCGAGCATGTCGATGCGATTGCGGATTGGCTGGACAAAGACATTCGCCAAACCGGGAATCTTGAGCTTGGAGTCGAGCTCAGCGATGATCTTGTCGGTGGTCATGCCCGACCGCCATTCGATTTTTGGCCGAAGCTGGATCGTGGTTTCGAACATCTCCAGCGGCGCAGGATCGGTCGCGGTTTCGGCGCGGCCGGCCTTGCCCAACACGGTCTTCACTTCGGGCACGGTCTTGATGAGCCGGTCGGTAACCTGGAGCAACTGGCCTGCCTCGGCCGCGGACAGGCCGGGCAGCGCGGTGGGCATGTAGAGGATGTCACCTTCCTCCATTGGCGGCATGAATTCAGCCCCGGTCATGCTCCACGGAATGAAGGTGAGAATCACCGCCGCAAGGGCAATGCCGATGACCTTTTTCGGCTGTCCCAGCACCCAGGCGAGCGCCGGGCGATAGATGCGGATAAGGAAGCGATTGATCGGGTTATCCTGCTCCGGGCGGATGCGGCCTTTGACGAACATGGCGATCAGAACCGGTACGAGCGTGACCGACAGTCCCGCCGCCGCGGCCATCGAATAGGTCTTGGTCAGCGCGAGCGGCCGGAACAGCCGCCCTTCCTGCGCCTCCAACGTGAACACCGGCAGGAACGACAAGGTGATGATCAACAGCGAGAAGAATAGAGCCGGGCCGACTTCGACGGCCGCATCGACCAGAAGCGCGATTCGGCGCCCGTCGTTCATTCCAGCCGACCCACCGGCATGTTCGAGCTTCTTGTGCGCATTTTCTATCATGACGATCGCCGCATCGACCATCGCGCCAATGGCAATGGCAATCCCGCCGAGTGACATGATGTTGGCGTTGATGCCCTGAAGGTTCATCACTGCAAACGCGGTTAAGATGCCGAGCGGGAGCATGATTACCGCCACCAGCGACGATCGCAGGTGGAGCAGGAACAGTCCGGTCACCAGCACGACGATCAGCAGCTCCTCGGCAAGCTTCTCCCACAGGTTGGCGACGGCGCGGTGAATGAGCGCCGAGCGGTCATAGACCGTGACCACTTCGACGCCGGCCGGCAGGCTCGGTTTCAGCTGTTCGAGCTTGTCCTTTACAGCCTCGATCACCTTCGCGGTGTTCGCGCCTTGCCGGACGACGACGATCCCGCCCGCTACCTCGCCTTCGCCGTTGAGCTCGGCAATGCCACGCCGGAAATCGGGCGCGATCTGGACTCGCGCGATATCGCCGACGGTAACCGCAATGCCGCCCGGCTCGGCCTTGAGGGGAATATCGCGGAAGTCCTGAAGCGTCTTCAGATAGCCGCCGACGCGGACCATATACTCCGCGCCGCCGCGCTCGATCACCGAACCGCCGGCCTCGGCATTCGCCTTGCGGATCGCGTCAATCAACGCGGGGATCGAAACGCGGAAAAGCTGCATCTTCTGCAGGTCCGGCTGGACCTGGAATGACTGAACCATGCCGCCGACGCTCGCCACTTCGGCAACCCCGTCGATTTCTTTGAGCTGGAAGCGCAAGAACCAGTCCTGGAGCGCGCGCAGCTGGGCAAGGTCGTGTCCGCCGGTGCGGTCGACCAGCGCGTATTCGTAAGCCCAGCCGACGCCCGTCGCATCGGGCCCAAGGGTGGGCGAGACATTCCTGGGCAGGCGGTCGCGCGCCTGGCTTAGATATTCTAGCGTCCGCGAACGCGCCCAATAAAGGTCGGTGCCGTCCTTGAAAAGCACGGTGACGAAGCTGTCGCCAAAGAACGAAAATCCCCGGACAGCCTTGACCTGCGGCGCCGAGAGCATGGTGCTGGCGAGCGGGTAGGTGACTTGCGCCTCGACGATGCTCGGCGCCTGACCCGGGTAGCTGGTGCGGATGATCACCTGCGTGTCGGTCAGGTCGGGCAGCGCATCGACCGGAGTTCGGGTCAACGCGTAGGTCCCGATCGCGGCGAGAAACGCGGCCCCGATCAAAACCAGCAGGCGGTTGGCAACCGACCAGCGGATGATCCATTCGATCACTGCCCCGGCTCCGGTCCAATACGGTCGATGACGAAGTGATTCGACCGCGGCTCCGTTTCGACGTCGAACTCCACCTTGAGGCCCGGGCGGAGACCGCGCAGCAGCGCCGGCCGTGCGACTTTGAATTTCATGGTCATCGCCGGCCAGTGCAATTGAGGGATTGGCTGGTGACTGATCGTGACCACTGCGTTGGCCGGATCGATCGCGACGATTGCACCATGACCCCTGGCAATCTGTGGCGCAGGCGCGGCGTTGGATGACATTCGCGCAAGCACGCCCGACAGCGAGGCTTCGGAATCGATCAGGAACTGACCGGAGGCGACCACCTGCTCACCGGGGCTGAGCCCGGAAAGGATTTGAGTCCACTGATCGGAATCGCGGCCGACCCGCACCTCGCGCGGAACGAAGCTGCCATTGTGACTGACGATCACGACCTGACGCACGCCAGTGTCAATCACTGCCTCGCTGGGAACGACGATCGCCATTCCGCCGGTGCCTTTGAGGGTGACGTTGGCGAACATGCCCTGCTTCAGCCGCAGTCCGGGGTTGGAAAGCGTGATTCGCAGCCGTGCGGTCCGGCTATCGGCATTGAACGAGGGATAGATGTAATCGACCACGCCGGTCCGGACGTCGCCGTCATAGGCGGAAAAGCTGATCTCGGCCGGCTCGCCAACGCGGATAGTGGCGAGCGACACTTCGGGAACGTTAGCGACGACCAGGACTCGAGAGAGGTCCTGGATGGTGAGGATCGATTGGCCTGGCGTGACCTGCGCTCCGGGGCGGGCGCCGATCTTGGTGACCACGCCGGATGTCCGAGCGACGACTGGATACGTGCGCTGCGGCGCTCCGCCGCGTTCGAGCCGCTGGATTGCGCTTTCGGGCAAGCCGAGCAGCTTGAGCCGGCTTCGTGCTGCCCCCCTGAGGCTCGCCGCGGCGGCACCGGGCGACGTCAGGAGCGCCCGATATTCGCTCTGGGCGCCGAGCAGGTCGGGCGAATAGAGCTGAGCGATCACCCGTCCGGCCCCGACCGGCTCGCCTTCGGCCCGGACGGACAAGCTCTCGACAAAACCCGGTGTGAGCGTCTGGACTTCGCTGATCAATCGCTCGTCGAACTGCACTTGGCCGACGGCGCGAACGGCCGAGGCGATGTCACGTGTTTCAACCGGAGCAAGCCGGATACCGAGGTTCTGGATCATCGCCGGGGAAACGGTGACGCCGGCCTGAGCGCTGCCGTTCGCGCACTTGGGGACGAGCTCCATGCCCATCGACGATTTTCCCGGACCGGGATGGTGCTCATCCGGGGACATCGGGTCATACCAGTAGAGAAGCTGGTCCCCGGCGCACGCCGATTGGGCGCTTTCGTCGCGACCTCCTGCGAACAGGTAGCCGGCAAGACCGGCCGCGAGCGCGACGGCGAGCACGATCGCGACAATGATCGAATCCCGGCCGAACGGCCGCCTGACGATGGTCAGTTCATTGGCGCGTTTCACTGCGGCGTCTCCCCAAGAACGTGAATGATGTGAGCGGCGGCGCGGGCCCGGCGGGCCTGCGCTTCGACCGACTGGATGTGAACCTCGATGTAGCGGCGGACGATCGCGAACGGCTGTTCGAGCGTTCCACTGCCGCCGCCCGCGTACCGCGCCTCGGCAATCTTGAATGCGCTTTCAA
>JARXKO010000010.1:12001-15204 GCA_030271595.1 Pseudomonadota bacterium
GTTCCACTGCCGCCGCCCGCGTACCGCGCCTCGGCAATCTTGAATGCGCTTTCAAGCGCCGGAATGGCCTCGCCATCGATGTGTTTCAACTCGGCGTTGGCGCCGTCATAATCGACGAAGGCGGAGCGATATTGATCCGCCAGTTCGCGCCGTGTGTCTTCCGCGCGCAGCGCCGCGGCGTCGGCACGCGCCCGCGCTTCCGCCACAAGCCGGTCCTGGCGATTGCGCCGGTTGATCTGCAGCGGGATGGAAACAGTGGCGGTGACCATCTCGCCATAAGTCGGGCGTATGCCCAGCATGACCGACCATGTGGGATCCCATTTGCGACCCTGACTGGCGACCTCGACCTCGCGTTCCGCGGCCTGCTGCTGGGCCAGAGCGACCTGAATGTCGGGATGCTGATCCATTGAAGACATCATGCCCGGGGCCACTTCGATGTTCGGGATCGTGTCCGGGAGAGGCCGGTAGGCGGCCATGCCGATCCACCGCTCAAGCTGGGACCTCGCGAGCGTCTCGGCTCGCTTTGCGTCGGCTAGCTGCGCTTGCTCGATGGCGATCTCGGCGTCCGCTTGTAGCGCAAGAGCGGGTGTCGAACCCCCGGTCGGAATCGCTCCCTCTATCACCTTCCGGCCGGTGCGGAGGTCCGCGATCATACGCCCCAACAGGTCCTGTCTTTCGATCGCTTCAACCGCATCGATCCAGGCGAGCATGACATCGCGGCGGATGTGGCGCTCCTCGGCGCTGGCCTGGCGGCGGCTGACCAGCGCATCGGCAAGGATGCGGTTGGATTCGGCCTCGCGCTTGGAGCGGCGAACCTGCTCGCGCATGACGCCGATCGTATACATCGTCATCTCGTCGGCTGTCGGGCTAAGCGCGTTGCGGCCGTTGATCGGAAAATTCTGGAAGCCGGCGGTAATCTGTATGTCGGGCAGGCTGCGCGCCGCCACCGCTGCTTGTTCGGACGCTTGCGCCTCGTGCTCATAAGCTTCAATTCGCGGCTGATCGCTTTTGACGAGCGCAAGTGCATCCTCAAGACCAAGCGCCGGTTCTGCCGGAGCGTGATGTTGGGTCCATGCGGGTGGCGCGAGCGCCAAAGCCGCCGCCGCAACGATGAGTTTCAAATTTTTCATGAACATGCCTTCCGGCAGACGCATTGCGCCTGTTGACCATCAACCCGCGTGCAACGGTCATAAGTTGCTGGTGCGGGCTAGGCGGACTGTCGGGAGGTCAGGCTCGTGGAGGAGGATCTAGAACCGAGCGACTGACTGAAGCGAGCTCGTTCATGAGGGTCCAGCCGAGCGTCGCGGAAGCGTGGAAGTCTTTCGCGATAGTGGCGTCGCGGCTCGGCATTAGCGCCGCCGACGATGGCGCCTGACACGCGGGAGTGCAGCAATCCATTTTTGCGTGATTAGCGGGTTTGCTCGGCATGTGACTGCAATCCATCGCGCACCCGGGCATGGCGCCAGACGGGCCGGTAGCTGCGTTCGCCATTACCGGCGCGAACGCCAACCCGAGGGCACAAAGCACAAAGATCAGCATCCGGGTCACGAAAATCAGGATAGGGGGCAAAGGCTGCCTGTCAATGACGGCTGGTCTTTCGGCCCGTAGCGAACCGCCTGTCCGCCTCCAGACCGAAGTGGCGGAAATGGCAGTCATCCAGCAGGTTCTGTGACGAGCGCCGGTTCGGCTTTCTCAGCGCCTGTCGCCTCACGCCGGAAGTTGAACCAGCAAAATGGACTGGGCGGCAAGGCCCGATATTTTCGGCTCGCATTGGTCGGACAATGGCCGCTCAAGAACCTATTGTAAGGCCCGCAGACTTGGCTACACAAGTTTGACTGCCGCGATTGGTTTGGCGCCGGTTTTTTGGGGGGAAGATCACGATTATGGCCATGACACCAGCCAAAGCGGTGAGCGAAATCAGCTCCACGGATCCGGGAGCAGCAAGCAGCGATTCCGGACACGTCGATGCCCCCAACCTGCGCTATTTCGTCATGGCCCTGTTTTTCACCTTCGGCGGGATCACGTCGCTGAACGACGTCATCATCCCCAAGCTCAAGGAATTGTTTACCCTCAATTACACCCAGGCCATGCTGGTGCAGTTCTGCTTCTTCACCGCTTATCTTGTGATCGGCATTCCCGGCGCCCAGCTGGTCAAGCGCATCGGCTATATGCGCGGCGCGGTGGCGGGGCTGTTGACAATGATGGTGGGCTGCCTGCTGTTCATCCCGGCATCGCAAAACGCGACCTATGGCCTGTTCCTGTTTGCCTTGTTCATTCTCGCCAGCGGTGTCGTGATAGTGCAGGTCGTGGCCAATCCGCTGATCAGCCTGCTCGGCCCGTCCCGTACGGTGCACAGCCGGCTGACCTTCGCCCAGGCCTTCAACAGCCTTGGTACGACCGTCTTCCCGCGCGTCGGCTCGGCGCTGATCCTCGGCGGACTCGCGGCAGTGACCGCGTCCGAGCTCTCCGGAGCCCAGCTCGACGCCTATCGGACGGCGGAAACCCAAGCCATCGTCAATACCTACATGGGCTTGGCGGCCGCGCTCGCGGTTATCGCCGCAATCGTCTGGATGTTCCGCAACAGGCTCCACGGCGAGCAGCATGACCACAGTTCGCCGCTAGCCGGATTTTCGCTGCTCAAGCGCACCCGCTTCGGGTTCGGGGCGCTCTGCATTTTCCTGTACGTCGGGGCCGAAGTCTCGATCGGCTCGCTGATCGTCAATTATTTGATGCAGAAAAACGTGCTTGGACTGACCGACGCGGGCGCGGGCAAACTCATCATGTATTATTGGGGCGGGGCGATGGTCGGCCGCTTCATTGGCTCGTATTTCCTGCGCGTGATGAGCCCGGGCAAGATCCTCGCCGGAGTCGCCGTGGGAGCGATCACGCTGATCGCCATTTCGGCCAACAGCGCGGGCACGACGTCAGCCTATAGCCTGCTCGCCATCGGGCTGATGAACTCGATCATGTTCCCGACGATCTTCAGCCTGGCAAGTGAGAAGCTGGGACCGCGCGCGGCGGACGGTTCGGGAATCATCAATATCGCGATCTTTGGCGGTGCGGTGGTTCCACTGCTCACCGGCTTTCTTGCCGACCGATCGGGCAGCCTCCAATTCGCGCTTCTCATCCCGGCGATTTGCTACGCGATCATCGCAGTCTTCGGGATTTACGCTCGGCGCCCGGCAACCGATTAGGACCAGCGA
>JARXKO010000010.1:15304-17609 GCA_030271595.1 Pseudomonadota bacterium
GTCGCCGCCTTCAGTGCCAGCACCGTTCCCGTAGCGGCGCTGAGCCGCAGCGGTGTGGCCACCGACTGCACCTTGGCACCGGCATCGGCAAAGCAGCGCAACGGCACCTTGAGCGTTGCCAACCGACCTGCCGGCAAACCCCGCAATAGCGGGGCGATGTCGAGTGCGATGCCGGCGAACGACAGTTTGAGCGGACCGGATAGCGCTTCGGGACGGACGTCGAGCCGCAGCGCAAAAGCATTATTGAGCTGGCGGGTGAAGTCGGCCGCCGGTCCATCGACCGACAGGCTCGCGTCGCCAGTCCAGGCGAATCGGCGCCCGTCTTCCTGCGCACTAAGATCGACCGTGGACATGGAGATCGCACCACCCATGCTGGACGCCGTGCCGGTCGTCACGGTTCGTGATCCCGCTTTGTCCGACAGGTTGAGCGCCCACGGGCCCGCGGCCTTGCCCGCGCCAATCAGGAGATTGACGTCGATCGCCGCTGCGACGTCCAACTTTGGATCCTCGGGCACGGGTCCGAGGCTCCCGCCACGGGCGTAGCTGAGGCCATAACCGCGCACGAACAGAGGCTGGTTGACGGGTGAGCGCGCATCGCCTGGCCAAGCGTAGGGCAGGCGGCCGGTGAAGTCCCGCGCCGGGTGGCCGTTCCTTCCGGAGACGAGAACGTCGGCGACGCCGTCGGCCTGAGTCCCGGGGAGCCAGGCGGCAACAAAGGCATCTGAGGCATTGATCTCGCTCGACACGAACAGGGGCCGACCGGACAGAAAGACCGATACGACCGGAATGCCCTGCGCCTTGAGCTTATGCAGCAGTGCGAGGTCCACCTGCGCTCCTGGCTGATAGGCCAGTGTCGGAACGTCGCCGAGAAATTCGGCATAGGGGTGCTCGCCGAACACCACGATGGCAACGTCGGGCCTGGAGTCAAAGTCGCCGGTGGCCGACAATTGCACCGATCCGCCAGCCGCGCGCACCGCGGCGCCAATCGCGCCATAGATCGTCTGGCCGTTGGCAAAATCGGCGTTGGAGGTGTCGCTGCCCTGCCAGGTCACTGTCCACCCGCCGGACTGCATGGCGATGCTGTCGGCGCCGGGGCCGGCAACGAGGACCCGCGAACCGGGGCGGATCGGGAGGACCGAGCCGTTGTTCTTGAGGAGGACGAGCGACTTGGCCACCGCCTCCCGGGCGAGCGCGAGATGGGCCGCCGATCCAATTGCTTGCGGCGCGAAGCGTCGTACCCTGCGCGGACCCATGAGTCCGACTTTGTACTTGACCCGAAAAACGCGGCGGACGGCGTCGTCAATCCGGCTCATCGGCACCTTGCCGGCCTTGGCCTCGGCAAGCAATGTGTCAAACAGGCCTTTCCAGCTGTCGGGCGCCATATAGAGGTCGACTCCGGCGAGCAGGGACTGCGGACAATCGGTCACGGTGCACCCCGCGACTTGTCCATGACCGTTCCAATCGCCGACGACCAGACCCCTAAACCCCATCCGCTGTTTGAGCACGCCGGTAAGGAGGCTTGTGTTGCCGTGATTCTTGATCCCGTTCCAGCTCGAGAAACTGGCCATGACCGTAAGGGCGCCAGCATCGATTGCGGGCGGGTAACCGGCGGAATGGAGCGCGATCAGCGTCGCCTCGTCCCCCTTGAAGTCGCCCTGGTCGCGGCCCCCATCGGTGCCGCCGTCGCCGAGGAAATGCTTGGCGGTCGCTGCGACATGATCGGCCGCTAGCGGGCGTCCTTTGACCAATGGCCCCTGAAGCCCGCGGATCATCGCACCGGAGTAGCTGGCAACGAGCGCAGGATCGGAAGAATACCCTTCGTAGGTTCGGCCCCAGCGTGTGTCCTGCGGAACGGCCAGCGTCGGTGCGAAGGTCCATTCGATCCCGCTGCCCGCGATTTCGGCTGCCGTGGCACGGCCGATGCGCTCGACCAAGGCCGGGTCGTGCGCGGCGCCAAGTCCGATGTTATGCGGGAAGATCGTCGCGCCGGGCAAATTGCTGTGGCCGTGGACGGCATCGACCCCGAACAGGATCGGGATCACGACGCCGTTGGCAGCCGGACGCAACGACGCCGCGCGATAGCCTTCGACCAGCCGATGCCAATCCTGCGCGCTCGCGCGCTCGTTGCCGAACGGGCCACTGTTGCCGCCGGCCAGGATGGAGCCGAGCGGATAGCTGGCAAGGTCTTCGGGCTTGACCGTGCTGATGTCCCCCTGGATCAGCTGGCCGACCTTTTGCTTCAACGTCATGCCGGCCATCAAGCGGGTGATCGCGCGCTCCGTTGCGACGTCGGTGATCGCCGCCG
>JARXKO010000203.1 GCA_030271595.1 Pseudomonadota bacterium
AACAAGGGCGAAAAGCTCTTGTGCAACTCGGTGGTGATGAAATTGACCCATTCGAGCACCCGGTAACGGCGGAAATTGCCGAGCGGCGGAAGCACCTCGCCAAGCCCCGAGCGATCGCCGAGATATTGCAGGATAACCGCATTTTCGGTCAGGACCTCGCCACTGTCGAGTTCGAGCACTGGCACCGACCCCTTGGGATTGATGGCGAGGAAATTGTCGCCGCCTTCGACCGTCTTGGCCTTGAGATCGACTTTCGCCGAATCGTGCGACAGGCCGATTTCGTGGAGCAGGATGTGCGGCGCCTGGCTGCACGCGCCGGGCGAATAATAAAGCTTCATTGGCTTGACCCCTAGTCGCTGTTGCCGTTGCTATTGCCAGGCTCGTCGATGGCAGCATTGCCACCGGCGTTCGCTACGTCGCCCGGCGGCGTGCCGCTACTCTCGTCGGGTGGCAGCGCTTCGATCTCGGCATTGGCCGGAATGGTGGTGTCGATCAGCACATTCTGGTCCGGAGTGGTCTGCTTGCTGCACGCGCCAATGACCGCGCTTGCCCCGGCGACCAGGATTATCAGCCTAGCATTTGGCATAAGTGTAACTCGCCATCGGGCTGCGCTCGGTCCGCACCAGGCCGTCACCCTGCAGCTTGAGCGAGACATATTTGGTCCAGCTCTGGCCCTCGCCGGTAAAGGCGAATTCGCCGCTGATCCCGGTGTCGCCGGATTCGATGCTGCTCGCCGGCGTCGCTCGTGATTCGTAAAATTTGAGGCTGTCGGCGGTGATCGTCAGCAATCCCTTGGCATCGCTTCGGCCAGGCGTGCAGTCGGCCGGGGTCAGGCCCCAGCGGCCTTGCAGCGTGGCCGGGATCGCGCCACTGGCGTTGGCGCCGTTGCTGATCGGGGGCGGTCCTCCGGCGACTGCGCCGGGCGATTGATTGGTGACCGGGGCCGCGGGGCCGACGGCATTGGCATCATTGTCAACCGGACTGCGTTTCTCGCAAGCTGCGACAGACAGCAGCAGCAGGCCGGCGACCAAGGGAGGGCGGAATCTTTTCATACCGCCCCAACGCAGCGGAGGGCAGAGGTTTCCGTCATCTCGACAGGCGGCGGCTGCCGAGCATACAATCTTGCCGGATTTGAGCGGGAAACAGCAATGAACACATGGCCATCTCGCCGCTCGGTGACGGCGGGCATTGCATCGGTCGCCTTTGCCCGGGCGATGCCAGCGGCAGCGACGCTTCGCACGTCTGAAACTTATGCCATCGACCACGCCGCGGCCAAAGCGCTTTCAAACGGCGCTGCTCCGGGCCTCCAGATCGCAGTGATGCACCGCGGCCGGCTTTTGCTTGGCAACGGCTATGGGCTGGAAAATATTGCGAGAGCCAGGCCGGTCACGACCCATTCGATCTTTCGGATCGGATCGCTGACCAAGCAATTCGTCGCAGCATGCCTGTTCCGGCTCGAGGAGCTAGGGTCCCTGTCGCTCGGTTCCCCCGCCGATCGATACCTGCCGGTACTACGGGGCAAGGCGCCCTTCACCCTGCTCGAAGCGATCCATCACACCGCCGGGCTCCATAGCGACGAGGATGAAGCGTCCGCGCCCGCGGCAGCAAGCATCTCGAGCCAGCAGCAGCTGGTCGACGCCATCGCCGCGCAACCCAAGATGTTCGATTTTGAGCCCGGAACGGCGTGGCAGTACAGCAATGCCAATTATGTCGTCCTCGGCGCGGTAATCGAGGCGGTAACCGGTCAGTCGCTCGGCCAGGCGTTGCGCGCTCTTCTGTTCAAGCCATGCGGATTGCCCTTCACCGCCGTGGATGATGGCGAGGATATCATTGCGCACCGTGTGACAGGATATAGCCGCGCGGCCGACAGCGAACCGGCGGTGTGGGCCGAGGCCCCGGCAATCGACATCATCCAGGCCGGCGGCGCCGGGGCCATGCGGTCGACCGCGTCCGATTTATGCCGCTGGCACTTCATGCTTCTGTCGGGGCGCGTGCTCCGCGCCTCGAGCCTCGCGCGGCTGCTCGAGCCGGGCCGGCTCCGCAACGGGCAATTGAGCAGTACAAACCGCTACTCCCCCGAGGATTCCCATTACGGTGACATGCAATATGCCGGCGGACTGTTAGTTTCACCGACCAACAAGCGGCCGCGTATCGTGACACATTATGGCTTCATCAATGGCTTCAGCGCAGTGCTCGAGACAGATCTCGATCGCATGCTCACGCTGGCCGCGTGCCTCAATAGCGACCCCGGCCCGGATCTTCCCTTTCACGACCTTCGCCGTGCGGTCTTCGGTGTCCGGCCGGCGTGAAGGTCACCCCATGGTCGGGATGACGAAGGCATTGGCGCCGTCTGCCCCAAGAGCCGTGGCGTCGCCGTCGGGCCAGCGCTGGGTGACCTTTTTGGACTTGGTCCAGAAGCGCACGCCTTCGGGGCCATGCTGGTCGATGTCGCCGAAGCCCGAGCGCTTCCACCCGCCGAAGGTGTGATAGGCGACCGGTACCGGAATGGGGACGTTGATCCCGACCATCCCGACATTGACCCGCGCCGCGAACTCGCGCGCGGCGTGGCCGTTGCGGGTGAAGATCGCCACGCCATTGCCATATTGGTGGTCGCTCGGCAGGCGCACCGCTTCTTCGAAGTCCTTCGCCCGCACCATCTGCAGCACGGGGCCGAAGATTTCCTCGCGGTAGCTCTGGAAGCTCGGTTTGACATGGTCGAACAAAGTCGGGCCGACGAAGAAGCCGTCTTCGTGGCCCTGGAGCGTGAAACCGCGGCCGTCGACCACCAGCTCACCGCCTTCATCGACGCACATCTGGATATACTGCTCGATCTTGGCCTTGTGCGCGGCGGTCACCACCGGTCCGTAATGCGCCTCGGGATCGGTCGAGACGCCGACGCGCAAGCCCGCGATCGCCGGGATCAGTTTGGCGCGGAGGGCATCGGCGGTCTTGTCGCCGACCGGGACCACCACCGGCAATGCCATGCAGCGCTCGCCGGCCGAGCCAAAGGCCGCGCCGGCAAGGTCGTTGACGACCTGGTCGAGGTCCGCGTCGGGCATGACGATGCCGTGGTTCTTGGCCCCGCCAAAGGCCTGGACCCGCTTCCCGTTCTCGGTCCCGCGGGTGTAGATATAGTGCGCGATGTCGGACGAGCCGACGAAGCTCACCGCCTTGATGTCGTCATGGTCGAGGATCGCGTCGACCATTTCCTTGTCGCCGTGGACGACGTTGAG
>JARXKO010000204.1 GCA_030271595.1 Pseudomonadota bacterium
CTTTCGAATAGCCGCTCAATTTGCCGCCGGGCGGCGCCAGCCGCGCCGACGCGAACAGCATGTCGGGCAGGCGAACGTCGCCGGCGAAACGCCACGAGCCATTGGCCTTGGCAGGCCCGTCTAGCCGTTGCAGCGGCTTGCCGATCAGGCGTCCGTTCCGGTCGCTGCGCGGCGGCGCGGTCAACGGCGGGGTGCGCGAGGCCGCTTCTTCCGCCAGCTCGCCGAAGGTGAAGGTGCGCCCGCCGTTGAGGACGAAGCCGTCGCCGGTCTGGCAGTCGCCCGCGGCTATTCCCCAGCGGTCGGCCGCGGCCCCGACCAGCATCGCCCGGGCAACCGCCGCGGCCGCGCGTAGCGACCCCTCGAACGCGCGAATCGAGGTCGATCCGGCGGTGATCCGGGTGCGCCCGTCGTCAAGGATGCGGTGGGTTCGAAGCGCACCGAACCCGTCGAGCCAGCCCGCTGTCGAAGCGAGCGGATTGCCGTAGCTGGAGGTCAGCGGCGCCGGCTCGACTGCGACCGTCTCCCACGCCGCGCCAAGCTCGTCGGCGACGATTTGGGGCAGCGCGGTCCATATGCCCTGGCCGGTCTCCGTCTGCGGTACCGCGACCGTCACTCGTCCCGTGCGGGCGATCTTGACGAACCCGCCAAAACTGCTTTCACCGCTGGCGGTTGCAAGGTCGCTGGCTAGCCCATGCGGCCACAGTGCATATGCGACCACCAGCCCGACGCCCGCGCCGCCGCCGATCAGCAGCGTCCGCCGATCCAGCGCCGGCATCCGGCTCAATTGGCGAAGCGCGTCTTGAGCGCGCGGCGGTCGATCTTGCCGGTACCGAGCTTGGGCAGCTCCTCGTCGACGAAGATGAAGCGCTCGGGGACCTTGAACCGCGCCAGCCGTTCCTCGAGGAATGAGCGCAGCTCGGCGCTGTTCATCGTTCCGGGCTCGGTTGGCAGGATCACCGCCACCGGTACTTCGCCGAGCCGCTCGTCGGGAGCGCCGAAGACGCTCGCCTCGGCCACTCCAGGAAAGGCGTAGCAGGCCGCTTCGACTTCGGCGCTGGCGATATTCTCGCCGCCGCGGATGATGATTTCCTTCTTGCGGTCGACGATGAACAAATAGCCTTCCTCGTCGAGATAGCCGACGTCGCCGGTGCGGACATAATGGTCGGCGGTGAACAGGTCCCGGGTCGCGTCGGGCGCCTTCCAGTAGCCGCGGATGTTGGCCGCCGTGCGAATGCCGATTTCGCCGCGCTCGCCGGGCGCCAGATGGACATCGCCGGCGCCGAGGATGGCGAGTTCGACGAAGGGGGCGTGGGCGCGCCCGGTCGAGCCTGGCTTGTCGGCATAATTGCGCCAGAAATTATGCGCCCCGACGGCATTGGTCTCGGTCAGGCCATAGCCGAGCGCGGGCTGGGCATTGGGAAAGGTGCGCAGCAGCCGCTCGACATGGCTGACCGGGCGCGGCGCGCCACCGGCGGCGATATCGGTCAGCGACGACAGGTCATATTTATCGTGGTCGGGATGGGTCATGAGCTCGAGGCTCATCGTCGGGACGCCAACGAAATAGGATACATGTTCCTTCTCGATCAGGCGCAGCGCCTCGCCCGCGTCCCATTTGGGCATCATCACCAGGCAGCGCCCGACGACGAAGCTGTTCAGCATCACCGGGACCTCGCCGGTGACGTGGAACAGTGGAACATTGAGGAGCACGCGCGGCTTGGACGCGGGCGCGCGATTCTCCTCGGTCAGCAGGCCGAGCATGGTGATCAGCCCGGTGGCATAAGCGTATGTCGCGGTCGTCACCGCGCGGTGGGTCGAGACCGCGCCCTTGGCTTCGCCCGTCGATCCCGAGGTGAAGAGGATGGTCGCATCATCGTCGGCCTGGACGTTGGGGAGAACGATGTCGGGGTCGTCCGAATCGAGCAAGTCGGCGAGGGCCTGCTCGACCGGAAGCTCGATCGGCACGGCAATGACGTCCCAGTGGCTGGACGAAGCCGCGATTCGCTGCGCGCGCGGCGGGTCGGCAATGATCAATTTGGGCTCGGTCAAGGTGAGCGCATGGTCGAGCTCGGCGCTTTCCCACCAGCCGTTGAGCAGGGTCGCGATCGCGCCCGCTTTTACGATCGCGCAATAGGTCACCATCCAGGCCGGGCAATTGCGCATCGCGATCCCGACCCGGTCGCCGTACTCGATGCCGCGCGCCGCGAGCGCCCGCGCAAGCCGCTCGGACAAAGCGTCGATGTCGAGAAAGCCAAGCCGCTCGTCGCCGGCCACGACCGCTTCATGTTCGGCGTTGATCTTGGCGAAGTCGCGGATCAGGCCGGGCAAGGTCGCGGGGAAGTTGGTGACGATCGCTTGGCCAAGCTCGTCACGTCCGATGGCGAGCATCCCGCCCGGCCCGGTGACCTGGGCCAGCACCCGGTCGTAACGCTGGTCGAGCTCGCTCCCCATGTCGGTCCGCCCAAGCCTCCTTTGCCCTTTGCCTCGGCGCATCTTATGAGGCGCTGTCCTTGAAGGGGGAAGCCCTTGCGCGCGCTCGATAGTTCAAAGTTCATTGCTTTTACCGATCTGCACCTGTCGCCAGTGCTGTTTTCGATCGGTCCGTTCGACCTGCGCTGGTACAGCCTGGCCTATTTCGCCGGGATTATCGTCGGCTATTGGTATCTGCTCAAATTGTTGAAGCAGCCGGGCGCACCGCTCGCCCGCCGCCATGCCGACGATCTGGTTTTCTATGCCGCGCTGGGGATCATCTTCGGCGGGCGCATCGGCTATGTCCTGTTCTACAATCTGCCGCACTATCTCGCTCATCCGCTCGACATCGTGAAGATGTGGGACGGCGGCATGTCGTTCCACGGCGGGGTCGTCGGGACTTCGCTCGGCATCTTCTATTTCGCCTTCAAGCAGAAATTGTCGTGGCTCCGGCTTCACGATTATGTGGCCTGCTGCGTGCCGTTCGGCCTGTTTTTCGGACGGCTCGCCAATTTCGTGAACCAGGAATTGTGGGGCGCCCCGACGACCGTCCCGTGGGCGATCCGCTTTGTCGAATATACGCCGTTCGGACCGGTGCTTGGCCCGCCGCGCCACCCCAGCCAGCTGTATGAAGCGGCGCTCGAAGGCATTCTCCTGGCGGCGATTCTTGGCTGGATGTTCTGGAGGACGCAGGCGCGCTACCAGCCGGGCAAGCTCGTCGGCGCGTTCATCTTTTTCTACGGCCTCTTCCGCTTCGG
>JARXKO010000205.1 GCA_030271595.1 Pseudomonadota bacterium
ACAAGGTCAAGGTCACGATGCGCTTCCGCGGCCGCGAAATGGCCCATGGCGAGCTGGGCATGGCGGTCCTCCGCCGGGTCCAGGAGCAGACCGCCACGATCGCCAAGGTCGAAGCCCATCCGCGCATGGAAGGCCGGCAGATGCTGATGGTGCTGTCGCCCAAGTAAAAAGTTTGCGCGTCGCTGCGTCGCTGCGCCGGAGGCCAGCTCCCCAGTCCCCCGGACTGGCTGCGCCCGGCCTTACTGACATTGCTGTTGCAAATCTGCTGCAGCATCGTTGCAATCGGTCGCCAAGCGCGAAACTGGCTTCCGCCGCCTTCGGATGAGGATTAGCCTGCCGCCTTTAACAGGTGAGGGCCTGTCGTTGAGGGGGAAAATCTGATGATCCGCAAGACCGTGTGGCTGGCCTCTGCCGGCCTATTCGTATTGTCGACGCCGGCATTCGCGCAGGAGGCGGTGACCCAGCCGACCCAGGCCGACACGACCCAGACCAATGCGACTCCGACCGAAGGGTCGACCGCGGCCCCCGCCGCAGTCGACAATAAGGCGGTCGAGCAGCAGCCGGTCGATACCGGCAACATCATCATCACCGCGACCCGCCGCAACCAGGCATTGTCCGACGTGCCGATGGCGGTCAGCGCGGTCACCGCCGACACGCTGCAGAATAGCGGCGCGACCGATCTTCGCGCGCTGACCCAGGTTTCGCCGTCGTTGCTGGTGTCTTCGACCACGTCCGAAGGCGGCGCCGCGGTCGCCCGAATCCGCGGCGTCGGGACGGTCGGCGACAACCCCGGCCTTGAAGGCTCGGTCGCGACCTATATCGACGGCGTCTATCGCTCGCGTACCGGCGTTGGCCTGACCGAACTCGGACCGCTCGACCGGATCGAAGTGCTGCGCGGCCCGCAAGGCACGTTGTTCGGCCGCAACGCCTCGGCCGGCGTGATCTCGGTGATTACCGCCAAGCCGCAGTTCAACACCTTCGTCTCGGGCGCGGCCTCGATTGGCAATTATAATTACCGCCGTTTCGACGCCTCGGTCAATGTGCCGCTCGGCGACACCGTCGCCGCCCGCATCGACGGCGTCTATGTCAAGCGCGACGGCTTCCTCAAGGACGTGATTTCGGGCCGCCGGCTCAACAACCGCGACCGCTATCTGCTGCGCGGCCAGGTGCTGTTTCAGCCCAACGACAATTTCACGATGCGCCTGATCGCCGACATTTCGCGGCAGAACGAGGAATGTTGCGGCGCAGTCTATCTGCCGACTCATAATTATGTCGCCGGCATTGGCCAGACCCCGTCGTCGATCGCGGCGATCGAGCGCTCGCTGGGCGCGATCATCAATGACGATCCGTACAAGCGCCTGACCGCGATTACTCCGGGCCGCAGCTATCGCTCGGACGTCAACGACGGCGGCCTGTCGGCCGAAATGAATTATGATTTCGGCGGCGCCAAATTGACTTCGATCACCGCCTATCGAGCCAATAAATATGTTGGCGGGCAGGATACCGATTTCAACAACCTCGACCTGCTGTACCGCGGCGACGATGGCGGCTTCGGCAACAAGTTCAAAACTTTCACGCAGGAGCTCCGGCTCCAGGGCAATGCCTTGGGCGATCGCCTCGACTGGCTGGTTGGCGGATTCTATTCGAACGAGAAACTGACCCGGAAAGACAATCTTTCGATCGGCGCCGATGGCGACCTTTATTTCGGCTCGTTGGTCAGGGCCAATCCGGCGTTGGCGGCGTTTCCGGGCTATAATCTGCTTAACCCGTTTGCCCAGGGCTTCATCCTCCACCAGCTGACCACCAACCCCCTGCTTGCCGGCGTTCCGGCGGCTGCTTATCCGCTGGTCATTGGCGCGATCGCCGGCCAGGTCGTCAACACGCCGCTGGCGAACCAGACGACTCGCGATGTGTTCAAGCAGGACGGCACCAATTACGCCTTGTTTACCCACAATATCTTCAAGATCACCGACCAGTTGTCGCTGACGCTTGGCGCGCGCTACACCATCGATCACAAGAATCTCAGCGCCGACCTCAACAGCACCAGCCAATGCGCCGCTTATGTCGGCAATATAATTCGGCTCCAGCAGCTCGCCGCCGCCGCCGCCGCGGACCCGGCCGGCAATGGCGGTCTGAACCCGGCCATCGCAGCGCTCGCCTCTGCGCTTGCAGGCCAGGTGCTAACCCCGCTCGGCGCCGCGCCCTGTGCGCTCAATTCCGTCAACGGCAGTTTCAGCGGCGGCCGTGAGAAAGAGAATAAATTCACCGGCACCGCGGTGCTCAGCTACAAGCCGACCGATCAGTTGCTGACCTATGTCAGCTTCTCGCGCGGCTACAAGGCGGGGGGCTTCAACCTCGACCGCGCCGGACTGACCTATGGCGCGGTCAACTTGAACGACCTGCGCTTCAAGCCGGAAACGGTCGATGCCTATGAATTGGGCGCGAAGTTCAACGGCCACGGCATCGACGTCAACGTCGCCTTGTTCCAGGAAGACTTCAAGAATTTCCAGCTCAACACCTTCAACGGCGTCAATTTCGTCGTCGAAAACATCAACAGCTGCTCCTCCAGCCTTGGCGGAGTCGATCAGAACGGAACCCCTGGCCGCCCCACAGTCGCCTGCACCGGCAAGGCAAAACCGGGGGTCCGTTCGCGCGGTCTGGAAGTTGAAACCTTCTTCCGGCCGATGCGCGACATCAACGGTGCGCTCGGCATGACCATTGCCGATACCCGCTATCGCCACAACCTCATCGGCGCCAATGGCAATGCGATTATTCCCGTGCTGTTCCAGCTCCCGGGCCGGCGCATTTCCAACGCGCCCTATCTCACCGTGACCGGTTCGCTCGGCTACACCCCGCCGATTGGAAGCAGCGGGATGCACGCCCTGTTCTTCGTCGATGCGCGTTACAGCTCGTCCTATAATACGGGGTCGGATCTCGACATCGAGAAGACTCAGAAACCCTTTACGCTGGTCAATGCGCGGCTCGGCCTGCGCGGCCCCGATGAAAACTGGGCGATCGAATTATGGGCCCAGAATGTGTTCAACACCAAGTACAAGCAGGTCGCGTTCGACTCGCCGTTGCAGGGGTCATGTACCCAGCGCGCGGCCGATGCCGGCTATTGCCGTCCGGTCCCTGGCGTTTCGACTCAGCTCTACAGCGCCTTCCTTGGCGAGCCGCGGACCTTTGGCGCAACCTTGCGCTTCAAATGGTCGCCGT
>JARXKO010000206.1 GCA_030271595.1 Pseudomonadota bacterium
TTTTCGGGCGCCGATTACTGGCCCGAAGAGATGAATTCGGAAGAATTCTACCGGCCCGTCGAACGCGGCTTCGAAGCCAGGATAAAAGAGCGTATGGAGCATTGGAACGAACTCCGCCGCAAGTCGGTTCAAGGGGCTCCAGGCCGGGCGGAGGAAACGCCCGATTCAAACGGGGAGTAAGCGCACATGTACCAGGTCGACCAGGGCGCCTATTGGCAAAGCCAGATGATTTATTGGGGACCCAAGATCCTCATCGCACTCGCCATTCTGGTCGCGACCTGGGTCGTCGCCCGCGCCGCCAAATGGGTCATCCAGAAGGGTATCGACCGGTCGCCGATGCTCCGCCGGCATGTCACCGGGACCCCGGACGAAACCGTCGGCCATCAGCTCGGGGTGATCGCCAAGCTGCTCATCTGGCTGGTCGGCATCATGGCCGCCCTGCGCTTCCTCGGGGTGGGCCAGATCCTCGCTCCGATCAACGAGCTGGTGGTCGAGATTTTCGCCTTCCTGCCGCGCCTCATCGGCGCCGGGCTGATCTTCTTCATCGGCCTGATCGTCGCGCGGATCGTCCGCCGGCTGGTCGAAACGCTGGTCACCGCGGCCAATATCGAAGGCCTGCTCGGGCGCATGGGCCTGAGTAGCGACAGTGCTGACACGACCGCCGCCACATCGACGTCGGACACGCTGATGGGTGCGGCGGCGACCGGCGGCACCGCGCCGCTTCGCTCGAGCGCAATCCCGACGACCCGCGCGTCGCTGGCCCGCGCCGCCGGCGTCCTGGTGTTCGCGCTGATCATCATCCCGGTCGCCATCGCCGCGCTCCAGGTGCTTGGGATCGAAGCGATTTCGGGCCCCGCGATCGCCATGCTCAACCAGATACTCGCGGCCATCCCGCGAGTCCTTGCGGCGGCCTTGTGGATCGGCATCGCCTTCATCGCCGCCAAGTTCCTCAAGTCGATCATCGAGGCGATCCTTCCGCCGACCGGTTTCGACCAGGCGATCCAGTCGACCGGCGTGCTCCCGGCGAGCGCGAGCCCGTCGCGGATCGTCGGCAATATCGCGATGGTCGCGATCATCCTCGCGGCATCGATCGAGGCGGCCAAGCAACTCGGCGGCGGAACCATCGCCATCTTCCTGGCGCAGGTCACCGAGCTTGGCGGCAAGGTCATCTTCGGCTCGCTGATCATCGTCGCCGGAATCTTCCTGGCGCGGGTCATCTCGGGCTTCGTCGCCAGCGGGACCGACGCCAGGAGCCCCGCCCAGACCATCGTCCGCTATGCGATCATCACCTTGTTCACCGCCATCGGCCTGACCTTCATGGGGCTGGCCGACCAGATCGTGATGATGGCGTTCGGCCTGATCCTCGGCTCGGCGGCGGTTGCCGCGGCGCTCGCCTTCGGCCTTGGCGGGCGCGATGCGGCCGCGCGCAAGCTCGAGCAGATGAGCAGCGGCGATACGCCGATCGTCACCCGGGCGCCGCAACGGCCGGCAAGCGACGATCGCGACCCGTCTTCAGGCCAGCCGCCGCTGGTGTGACACCGCAGTTCGACTCCTTCGTCGCGATCGACTGGTCGGGGGCGAAGGGCACAAGGCACAAGGGCATCGCGATCGCCGAGGCACTGGGCGACGCCGCGCCGCGTCTCGTTCGACCCGGCCATGTCTGGTCGCGCGCGGAAGTCGCCGACTGGCTGGTGCGCGCGGCGGCGAGGCGGCCAACGTTATTCGGCTTCGATTTCAGCTTCGCACCGCCGATCATCGCGCGCGGCGCCTATCTGCCGGGCGAGTCCGGCGTCCCCGCCACCGCCCGCGACTTCTGGGCCTATGTCGAGCGCTCATGCGACGACGAGGACCTCGGCGCCGCCACCTTCCTCGAGCAACGTCATCGCCGCCATTTCTATTTTGGGATCGCCGACGGGGTGAAGGCCGACTTCATGCACTTTCGCCAGTGCGATGCGCGCTTGAATGCGCAAGGCGGGCGCAAGACCGCCTCGGCCTATGATGCGATCGGCGCCGCGCAGGTCGCCAAGGCGAGTTTTTCGGGCATGCGGTTGCTCCACCGGATCGACGGCAAGGTCGCGATCTGGCCGATCGATCCGCTCATCGACGGCGCCAGTGCGGTGGTCGAAATCTACACCCGGCTCTATATCCGCCGGGCGGGGCTGAGCGGGTCGAAAATCCGCAGCCGGGCCGAGCTCGACCGCGCGTTGCAGGCGCTTGGCAGCCCGCCCGCGCGCCTGCGCTTCGAACCCGACGACCATCAGACCGATGCGCTGATCACCGCCGCCGGAATGCGCCAGCTGGCAACGACCGACTCAAGCGCCTTCGCGCCCAGCGGACTGACCCCGGCCATCGCACGCGGCGAGGGCTGGACGTTCGGTGTGCTATAGGGCGGCCACGACCCGCGGAGAAAAGCAGTGGCCAAATCCAAATTTCATCCCGAGCGTCACCAGGTGCAAAGGATCGGCTGGCTTCGAGCCGCGGTTCTGGGGGCCAATGACGGGATCGTCTCGACCGCCAGCCTGATCGTCGGAGTCGCGGCCGCGGCGGCAAGCCGGGGCGAGGTTCTGCTCGCAGGAACCGCCGGGCTCGTCGCAGGCGCGATGTCGATGGCCGCTGGAGAATATGTTTCGGTTAGCTCGCAAGCCGACACCGAGGCCGCCGATCTCAAGCGCGAGAACGCCGAGCTTCAGGCAGCGCCGGAGTTCGAACATGCGGAGCTTACGCAAATCTACGTCGGGCGCGGACTAGAACCGGCGACCGCCGCCGAAGTGGCCCGGCAATTGATGGCCCGGGACGCGCTTGGCGCCCATGCGCGTGACGAACTGGGGATCAGTCACATCACAACCGCTCGACCGGTCCAGGCGGCGATGGCCTCGGCGGCGTCGTTCACGCTCGGGGCCGCGCTGCCGCTGGCGGTCGCCTTGCTGTTACCGCTCGGCCGCGAGATGATGATCGCGGTGTCCGCCGCCTCGATGGTGTTCCTGGCGATGCTTGGTGCGATCGGCGCCCGCGCTGGCGGCGCGCCAGTGGCGAGGGCGACCATGAGGGTCGCATTTTGGGGCGCCGCCGCGATGGCCATCACCGCGGGAATCGGAAAACTCGTCGGGACTGCGGTCTAGACTGGGGGCAAGTCTTCAAGCAAAGACCGCCGCGGTGGCCGGATTAGCTCAGATGGTAGAGCAGCGGTTTTGTAAACCGAAGGTCGCGGGTT
>JARXKO010000011.1 GCA_030271595.1 Pseudomonadota bacterium
AGCGCTGCATCAGAATCACTCCGACGAGCGAGATCGAGACCAGGGCCTGAACGATAAGCAGGAATTTGAACATAACGGGCTTTCGATGATGTGCTGGAACAGGATGCGCGATCTAGGCGATTGGCGCGGCCGCTTCAACCGGCGCCCGATACCGCCGCGGCGATGATCGGCACGAAATCCGCCGCGGTGAGGCTCGCGCCGCCAACCAGGGCCCCGTCAACCTCGGCCACAGCAAAGATTTCCACGGCATTCGAGGGCTTGACCGACCCGCCGTAGAGAATCCGCACCGTTTCCCCCGCCTCGCCATAAGCGGCGACCAGCCGCTGGCGCAGCGCGGCGTGCATTGCGCCGATGTCGCCGACGGATGGCACCTTGCCGGTGCCGATCGCCCAGATCGGTTCGTACGCGACGGCGAGGAGCCCGGCCGCACCGTCGGACCGCGGAAGAGAGGCGTCGAGCTGGGCGGTAACTGTCGCGACCGCGTGCCCAGCGTCGCGCGCCGAGGCGCTTTCGCCAACGCAGACGATCACCACCAGGCCCGCGGCAATCGCCGCCTCGGCCTTGGCGCGGACATCGGCATCGCTCTCGTGCTGGGCTTCGCGCCGCTCGCTATGCCCGGCGAGGGTCAGCCGAGCGCCGCAATCGACCAGCATCGCCGCGGAAATACAGCCGGTGTGGGCGCCGCTCGGCGCGCCATGCACATCCTGCCCGCCGATCGCCAAGCCCGGCGCTGCCCGGACCGCGCGGTCGAGCAGGGTCGCCGGAAGGCACAAGGCGCTTTCGACCGAGGAATGTGCCGCCGCCGCCCGAGCGATCGCCTCGACCTCGGGAAGATCGGCCCCAGTGCCGTTCATCTTCCAATTGCCGGCAACCAGTTTCTTACCGCTCATCGTCGTTCCCTGATCAATTCAGGCGCTTCCTAGCCGCGCCGGGCGGGTTGAGGAAGCGCCGCGCTTGAAGCCGCGCGAAGCCGCCCCTAAAGCGTGCCCAGCCCTTCCCTGCTCCCGTTCATTAGTCCGGATCGCCCGATGCTTTCATCTTTCCGCCGCCTGTCCAAATCAAAGATCGGCACGTTCGTCATGGCCGCGGTGCTGATCGGCATCCTCGCCGGGTTCGCGATGAGCGACGTCCGCAACTTCGGATCGGGAAACATCGGCTTCGGCCTGGGCAGCGACACGCTGGTCAAGGTCGGCGACCAGAAGGTCACCGAGCATGAGATGAGCGAAGCCGTCCAACGCCGGCTCCAGGAAGTGCGCCAGCAAAAGCCCGACGCCGAATATGCCGCGATCGCGGGCGATTTTCCGGCCTTGCTCGCGGGCGTTGTCGACCAGCGCACCCTGATGGCGTTCGCGGACAAGTTCGGATTTCATTTGTCGAAGCGGTTGATCGATGCCGAAATCGCGCAAATCCCCGATACCAAGGGCCTCAACGGGCAGTTCAGCGATGCGGCTTACCAGTCGTTTCTCGAGCGCCGGCGGATGACCGATGCCGAGGTCCGCCAGATCATCGCCGGCGGCGTGCTTCAGAGGCTGCTCATGACCCCGGTCGCGGCCAATGGCCGGGTGCCGGTCGGGATGGCGATGCCCTACGCCTCGATGTTGCTCGAATCGCGCCAGGGACAAGGCGCGGTGGTGCCGTTCGAGGCATTTGCCCCGGGGCTCAAGCCGAGCGACGGCCAGGTCCAGCAATATTACAGCGCCAATCGCGGCCGCTACATGATCCCCGAGCAGCGCACCTTGCGCATCGCCACCATCGGCGCCAGCACGGTCGCCGCAATTGCGGCGAGCGACCAGGAAATCGCGGCCTATTACAACGCCAATCCGGCGACCTATGGCAGCGCCTCGAGCCGCAGCCTGGAGCAGGTCGTGGTTCCCGACCAGAAGACCGCCGCCGGCATCGCCGCCCGCGCCAGGGCTGGTGCAAGCCTTGACGCGGCTGCCGCACCGGCCGGAAACACTGCCGCGGTGACCACGCTTCCGGGCGAGAAATCCGCCGATTACGTCTCCGTTGCCGGTGACAAGGTCGCGGCCGCCGTGTTCGCCGCACCGGCGGGCGCGATCGTCGGCCCGCTGCAGTCGGATTTCGGGTGGGTCGTGGTCAAGGTCGCCTCCGTCGACAGCAGGAACGGCAAGACCCTGGCCCAGGCGCGCGCCGAGATTGCAGCGAAACTCAACATCGACAAGCGCAAGGAAGCACTCGAGACGTTGGTCGATCAGGTCCAGACCGCGATCGACGACGGCAATAATTTCAACGAAGCGGTGACCGCCGCCAAATTGACCGTGACTACGACCCCGCTGGTGATGGCCAATGGAGCGTCCCGGACCAACGCCAGCGAGCGCCTGGCGGAAAATCTGGGGCCGGCGGTCAAGGCCGGCTTCGAAATCGCCCCCAACGACCCGCCCGAAATCGTCACTCTGCCCAACGGCGAAGGCTATGCGCTGGTCGCCCCGGCGACAATCGTCCCGGCCGCACCGGCGCCGCTGGCATCGATCCGCGAGCGGGTGGCGATGGACTGGGTCAAGGTTCAGGCCGCAGCCAGGGCCAAGGCCGCCGCCGAAGCCATCGCCGCCAAGGTGTCGAAGGGCATGAGCCTCGCCGATGCGGTCAAGCAGGCCGGCGTACCTTTGCCCGGACCGCGCCCGCTGGCCGCGCGGCGGATCCAGATCGCGACCGCCAATGGCCAGGTCCCGGCGCCGCTGCAAATGCTGTTCTCGCTCGCCGAGGGCAAAAGCCGGATGGTCGCCGATAGCGCTGGGCGCGGCTATTTCGTGGTCAAGGTCGACAAGATCATCCCCGGTAATGCGCTCCTCCAGCCGGGGCTGGTCTCGAAGATGCAATCCGAACTCCAGGACGGCCTGTCGGAAGAATATGCGCGTCAGTTCGTCGCCGCGCTGCGCAAGGAAATGGACGTCCAGCGCAACGACAAGGCGATCGCCGCCCTTCAAGCTCGGCTTCGCCAGGGCAGCAACTAGGACCGCCTGTTCGCGAGGGTTCAAGGGGCGCTTGACCGGAACGCATTTGTTGCCTACACGTTCTCCGTTCGTTCTGAACGAGGAGTGCGCTCATGCTCACCGCCAAACAGCGAGAATTGCTGCTGTTCATCGATGGCCGTCTCAAACAGGGCGGAATTTCGCCGAGCTTCGATGAAATGCGCGAAGCGCTCGAGCTCAAGTCCAAGTCCGGGGTTCACCGGCTGATCTCGGCGCTCGAGGAGCGCGGGTTCATCCGCCGCCTGCCCAACCGGGCGCGGGCGCTGGAGGTGGTGAAACTGCCCGACATGCCTGCCGCCGGCGTGACTCCGATCCGCCCTGCCGGTTCGCCCGCCCAAGTGCCGGTCGCGGCCAATGACATGATGGAAATCCCGCTTCACGGGCGGATCGCCGCGGGCACGCCGATCGAGGCGCTCCAGGGTACCGAGACCTTTGCCGTTCCAGCCGCGCTGCTTGGCCCGGGCGAGCATTATGCGCTCGAGGTATCGGGCGATTCGATGGTCGAGGAAGGCATTCTCGACGGTGATTTCGCGCTCATCCGCAAGACCGAGACCGCGCGCGATGGCGAGATCGTGGTGGCGCTGATCGATCACGAAGAAGCGACCCTCAAGACCTTCCGCCGCGAAGGCAGCATGATCAGGCTCGACCCCGCGAACCGCCAATATGAGCCGCAGCGTTACCGCCCCGACCAGGTCGAGATTCAGGGTCGGCTGGCGGGCATCATCCGGCGGTATTGACGCCGCTGGGGTTGGGCGAACGTCCCCCACGGATGATCGCCGACCCATTGCTCGACGCTGCTCACGAGCGGTCGCTGGCGAAGCGTCAGCGCCAGCCCGCCGGTGCGCTGAAGCATGGTCCGGTCGAGCTTGAGCCAGCGCGGCTTGCATGCCGCTGGGAGGCGCCGATCGGCGATGACGATATCGGCCGCGGCGCAATTGGCGATCAGCGCCTGCCATTCGAGCACGTCGGGCGAGCGCATCGCGAGCAGGCGCCAGCGGCGGCCGTCACGCTCGATATCGGCGATGCAGGAATCGCGCGTGCATGAGCCGAAGCGCGCGGTGTCGATCGTCCCCTCATCGCCATCGAAGCCCGACGCCTCGGACACTAAAGAGCGCACGTAATCGCCGCTGCGGTCGCGCAGCAGCAACGGAGTCCCGTCGCGGTCGATGATCGCGGCATGCTTGCCGTCGCCGGTGACGAGCAGATCGGGGCGCGGCGCGGCCCCCGCGATCATCGCTCCAATGATGATCGGAAATAGCCCAAGGCGGCGGATCGGGGTGACCCACAGGCACAGCCACAGGCCGCCGCCGACCATCAATGTATAGGCCGCGACCGGCATCCCTGGGATCAGGGCCACCGAGCCCTTGGCCGCGGCAACCCAATGGGCAAGGCCAAGCAAGGCCGCGATCGACCACGAGCACAAGGTCCACAGCGGCGCGCCGATACCGGCCACGTCGAGCAGCAGCGCCCCGCCTTCGAGCGGCATGATCACGAACGTGGTCAGCGGGATGGCGATGATATTGGCGGCGACCCCGTAGAGTCCGGCGCGGTGAAAATGAAACAGCGCCAGCGGGATTAGCGCGACCTCGACCGCGAGGCCGGTCATGAACAGCCCGCCGCCGGCCCGCAACAGCCGCGCCAGCGCTCCTTCTTCGCGCCTCGCGAACACCTCCCTCGCCCAGCGGGTCGAATGAAGCGCGACGATCGCGGTCACCGCGGCGAAGCTCATCTGGAAGCTCGCCCCGGCCAGTGCCTCGGGCCGGAACAGCAGCACGAGCAAGGCGCCGACCGCGATCAACCGCATACTCAACGATTCGCGGCCGAGCGCGATCCCGGCGAGGATCAGAAGCGCGGCGACGCAGCTGCGCACCGTCGGCACCTGCGCGCCGGTCAGCAAGGTATAGCCAATGCCCGCGGCCGCGGCGGCGCCCGCAGCGACCATCACCAGATTCAAGCGCAGCGCCAGAGTCCGGCTGAGCGCGAGCAGCTTGAGGGTCAGGAACATTGCCGCTGCCACCACCGCCGCGATGTGCAGCCCGCTGACCGACAGCAAATGGGTGAGTCCGCTGCGCCGCATCGCGTCGGCATCCTCCTTGCCGACGGCGTTCTGGTCGCCGGTGACCAAAGCCACTGCGATGCCCGCAGTTCCGGCCGGCATCACCGCCTGGATGTGCTGGCGAAGGCCGTCGCGCGCCCAGGCGAAACCGCGCGGCCGTTCGGCCCTCGTGACTGTCACCGGGCCAAGCGCCTTGCCGACCGCGCCAATACCCTTGAACCACGCATCGCGGGCGAAATCATAGGTTCCGGGCAGGGCCATTGGCGGCGGCGGCGCGAGGCGGGCGCGAAGCGAGACCTGGGAACCCGGAGCAAGCCCCGCGGGGGCGCCGTCCTGGTCGAACGATACCCGGATCCGCGGCGGCAAATCCTTGCTATCGGGGGCGATGGTCAGCCTCACCTGGCCCTTGGCGGTGAGCAAATCGACTTGCTCGATCCGCCCGGTCACACTGACCACTTTGGGCCAGTCGAGACGCGGCGCGGCGACGGAGACCGACCGCGCCCAGACCAGGGCGCAGCCCAATGCCGCGGCCAGCGCGAACCAGCCCAGGGCGCGGCCGACGCGGCCCGCAAGCAGCAGGAAACCGAGCACCGCAAGCGCCAGGGCGATGGCGATCAACGCCGCCCATTGCCGCGGCTCCCCAAGCGCGAACCAGCCGGCGATGCCGCTGCCGAAGCCGATGACCAGCCACGGCGGGAGCTGGGCACGCTCCGCCTCGAGGACGCGTTCGACCGCGGCGAACGCTGCGCTTAGTTGCGCCTTCCAAAAGCCCCGAGCCCGCTGTGGAAGAGGCGCACCCGCTATGTTAGGGGCGCTCATCCATTGCATTGCACCATGCACAGAAGAGGAAAGCGCGCCCCGGCGCAAGCGACAATGAATGACTGACCGACACGACAAAATCGCCGGCGTGGTGACTCGCTTCGCCCCCTCGCCGACCGGCTTCCTCCATATCGGCGGGGCGCGCACGGCGTTGTTCAACTGGCTGTTCGCGCGCCATCACGGCGGCAAGTTCCTGCTGCGCATCGAAGACACCGACAAGGCGCGCTCGACCAAGCCGGCGATCGACGCCATCCTCGACGGCATGAGCTGGCTCGGGCTCGATTGGGACGGACACGAATATTATCAGTCGCAATTCTGGGCGCGCCACGCCGAAGTCGCCCACCGCTTGCTCGAACGCGGCCATGCCTATCGCTGCTTCATGACCCAGGACGAACTCGCGGCGCAGCGCGAACAGGCACAAGCCGCGCGCAAGCCGTTTCGAATCGACAGCCCATGGCGCGACCGCGGCGACGGCACCGCCGCAACGCCGCACGTCATCCGCCTCAAGTCCCCGCGCGAGGGCGAGACGGTCATCGACGACAAGGTCCAGGGCCGGGTCACCGTCCAGAACGCCGAGCTCGACGACTTCGTCCTGCTGCGCTCGGACGGCTCGCCGACCTATATGCTCGCGGTGGTGGTCGATGATCACGATATGGGCGTGACCCACGTCATCCGCGGCGACGATCACCTGAACAATGCCTTCCGCCAGATCGGCATCATCCGCGCCATGGGCTGGCCCGAGCCCACTTATGCCCATGTCCCGCTGATCCACGGATCGGACGGCGCCAAGTTGAGCAAGCGCCACGGCGCGCTCGGGGTTGATTCGTACCGCGACCAGCTGGGCATGCTGCCCGAGGCGGTGGCCAATTATCTGCTCCGCCTGGGCTGGGGGCACGGCGACGACGAAATCATCAGCCGCGAGCAGGCCATCGACTGGTTCGACCTCGACCATGTCGGGAAATCGCCGTCGCGCTTCGACTTGAAGAAGCTCGAGAACCTCAACGGCCATTATATCCGCGAAGCCAATGATGGGCGGCTCGCCGACCTCGTCGCGCCGGCGCTCGGCGTGGACGCAACGCAAAAGGTCTTGCTTGTCAGCGCCATGCCCGAGCTCAAGGCCCGCGCTCACGACCTCCATCAGCTGGCCGACGGAGCGCGCTTCCTGTTCGCCCAGCGACCGCTGGCGATGGAGGAAGCCGCGGCCGCGCTGCTGACCACCGAAGCTCGAGCGCTGCTGGGTGCCGCGCATAAGCAGATTGCTGCACTTGCGAAGTGGGACGAAGCCTCGGTAGAGGGAGCCATTCGCGAGATCGCGGAAAGCGCCGGGGTCAAACTGGGCAAGCTTGCCCAGCCGCTCCGGGCCGCTTTGACGGGACGGACGACGTCGCCCGGGATCTTCGATGTCCTTGTGTTGCTCGGTCGCGACGAAAGCCTGTCGCGGATCGCCGAGCAAATGGTGGAGCCGAGTGCATGAGCGACAAGAGCGTGAAGATGGAGATGCCAGGCGGGGCGCATGATTTCCCGGTCATCGACGGGACCGTCGGCCCGCAAGTGATCGATATCCGCAAGCTCTACAGCGAAACCGGGATGTTCACCTTCGATCCGGGATATACCTCGACTGCCTCATGCCAGAGCGCGATCACCTACATCGACGGCGAACAGGGCATCCTCCTTCACCGCGGCTATCCAATCGACCAGCTGGCCCAGCATTCGACCTTCATGGAGGTGTGCTACCTGCTGCTCCACGGCGAATTGCCGGCCGCCCAGAAATTGCACGATTTCACCTACACCATCAGCCGCCACACCATGCTTCACGAGCAATTGGCGACCTTTTACCGCGGGTTCCGCCGCGACGCCCACCCGATGGCGATCATGTGCGGCGTGGTCGGGGCACTGTCGGCTTTCTATCACGACAGCACCGACATTACCGATCCCGAACAGCGGATGATCGCATCGCACCGATTGATCGCCAAGATGCCGACAATCGCCGCGAGCGCGCACAAATATTCGATCGGGCAGCCGTTCATGTATCCCGACAACTCGCTGAGTTACACGGGTAATTTCTTGCGCATGACCTTCGGCGTCCCGGCCGAGCCGTACGAGGTCAATCCGATCATCGAGCGGGCGATGCGGCGGATTTTCATTCTCCACGCCGACCACGAGCAGAACGCCTCGACCTCGACCGTGCGCCTGGCGGGGTCGTCGGGCGCCAATCCGTTCGCCTGCATCGCGGCGGGGATCGCATGCCTGTGGGGTCCGGCCCATGGCGGCGCCAATGAGGCCGCGCTCAATATGCTGCGCGAGATCGGGACGACCAAACGCATCCCCGAATATATCGCCCGCGCCAAGGACAAGGACGATCCCTTCCGGCTGATGGGCTTCGGCCACCGCGTGTACAAGAATTTCGACCCGCGGGCGAAGGTGATGAAGGCCACCGCCGATGAGGTGCTGAAGGAACTCAACATCACCGATCCGGTGCTCGATGTCGCCAAGGAGCTTGAGCATATCGCGCTCAACGACCCCTATTTCATCGACAAGAAGCTCTATCCCAACGTCGATTTCTATTCGGGCGTGATCTTGAACGCGATCGGTTTCCCGACCGAGATGTTCACGGCCTTGTTCGCGCTCGCCCGGACGGTCGGCTGGGTGGCGCAATGGAACGAGATGATTTCCGACCCCGAGCAGAAGATCGGCCGCCCGCGCCAGCTCTACACCGGCGCGACCCAGCGCGATTATGTTCCGGTGTCGAAGCGCTGAGCGCTTATTCGGTCGGCAAGGTCAGGATAAAGCGCGCGCCCGCGGCCGCCTGGCTGTCGAGCGTCACGTCGCCGCCCATCGACCGCGCCAGCCGGCGGGCGATCGCCAGGCCGAGGCCGCTTCCGCCCGGCGCTTCGTCGGCGCGCTCGAACTTCTCGAAAATGCGTTGCTCGTCGGCGGGGTCGATGCCCTTGCCCTGATCGGCGACGATCACCGACGCGCTGCCCGCGCCCCGATCGAAGTTGATCGTGACCTTGCCGCGCTCGGGCGAATGGCGGACGGCATTGCCGATGAGGTTGACGAGGATCTGGATGACCGCGCGTTCCTCGCCCACTGCCGGAAGCCGCCTGCGGGCGTCGAGCTCGAGCGCGACCCCGCGCTCCTCCGCGGCCGGTTCGACCAGCATCACCGCTTCGGCGGCCAGTGCTCCAAGGTCGATTTCGAGATGGCCGAATTCGGGGTCGTCTCCCATCGCGCTGATCACCGACAGCAAATGGCGCGCGGCGGCAGCGATATCATTGCCGTAACTGGCGTAATCGCTGCGCAACGGGCCATCGGAGCGATCGACGATCTGTTCGGCCTCGGCGATGATGCGGTCGAGCGGCGAGCGCAGCACTCCGTCGAGTGCCTGGTCGATCGATCCCCTCGCCGGGCCGGCCGCAGCAGGCCGAGCCTGCCCGTTGGCCAGACGAACGTGACCGCTAAAGCCCTGAAAACTGCCGTCGTTGCCGAGCACGACCGAGCCGTCGAGCCATAGTTCCTGGTCGTCCTTGCCCCGGCTTCGGGCCGGCTGGCCGGCGAAGTCGCGGCGCGCGGCAAGCGCGCTGATCAACGGCATGTCGCCGTTTTCGTCCTCGGTCAGCCGGACCAGACGGGTCAGTGCAAGACCGTCCCCCTGCTTGTCCTCTACTCCGAGAGTGGCCGCCAGTTCGGGCGATAGTGCAGTAACCCGCAGTTCGGCGTCGGCGGCCCATTCGAACCTGGCTTCATCCGCCGCGACGCCGCTTTGCGTGACGAGATCGAGGGAAGCCAGCCGCGACCTCGGCGCCGGCCGCGCTTGCCATCCTTCAAGCGACAGGGCGACTTCCTCGCCTTCGGGAGTGGCCCGAACCCAGAGGCTGAAATTCTGTTCGTTCGAGGCGGCCAGCGCGGGCCTCTCGACCGCGACATTGAGCTTTAACGCAAGTCGCGCGACCGCCGCCACCTGCGGCAAGGCCAGCACGTCGCCAATGCCGGCGCCGGCGTCGCGCTGAAGCGCCGCGAACTCGGTATCGGCGGCGATCAGCCGGCAGTCGCGATCGACCCGGCCAAGAACCACCCGCGGTTCGCTTGGGGCGCTAGCCACGACGGCCTTCGAGCCGGTCGAGCGCCGAGCGATAATCGTCATGCGACAACAGCCACGATCGCGCCGAGTCGACGTCCGCGGCGGTCATGCTGTCGAAGGATTCGATCGCCCGCCCGTCGCTATCGAGACCGAGCAGGTCGCCCGACCCGGCGATCAGCCCGGCGGCAAGTTCACGGCTTGCACCGCCCATGCGCAGCAGGGCCATGGTCCGGGCGGGGTCGGCGCTCAGCAATTCCTCGGCGGTGGCAAGTGCATCGACCCCGGCGCGGCGCGCCAGGGCATGGGCGAGAAAGGCGATTTCGCCCTCACCCGCGGCGGCCAGCAACAGGCGGTCGTCGAGGCGCCCGGCAGAATCGAGCAACGCGACCAGCTCGCGAGTCAACACATCGAGGCTTCGTTCGGGATCGTGACGCGCGGCAAGCGCCGCCGCCGATTTGGCCAAAGCGTCGTCGGTCGCCGCGGGGCCATGAGCCGCGACCAAATCCGCACGCAACGCCGCTGCGATCCGCCGCGCGAGACGCGCCGCGGCCTCGGCCGGCAGGTCGTCAAAGGTCAGGAGGCACTGGCCGAGCCGGTCGCGGCGGCGGCCGCGGGCGAGCACCAGCGCCATTGCCGCAGCCGCCGCAGGGCCGTTGTCGTGGCTGACGAGCGACTGGACAACGCGCGAATCGCGGCGGTTTGCGCGCGACTGCGCTGCGATTGCCACGCGCTCCTCCTCGGCGCGGCGGAGAAGCAGCGCGATCACTTCCTCGTCATCGAGCAAGCCGGATGCGCTCAGCCGCTCGATCAGGCGGTGACTGTCGCCGTCATTGGCAGCGCTCCAACCGGCGGGAAGCGCGGCCCGAAGTTCGTCCGCGATGTCGGCCACAAGGCAATGGAGCATGGCCGTCATCAGCGCCCGCTCCTGCTCGGTCAGGCGCTCGGTTTCATCGAGGAAGAAGTCACGCCGGACCGTGGACAAGCGCCCACGGCCGGCCCGGCGCGCGGCTGCGCCCCGGTCGCCTGGCGATGCAGCAACGGGCCATTCTTCGGGCATCATTCGACGGCGTTTAACCGAATTGGGTTAACTTCGGGTCAATTCATTGGCGAAATGGCGCGCGTGCTGGACGATGAAAAAGCTGACTGCGGCATAGAGCCAGAGTACGACCAGAAATGCAGTCCACGCCCCGAACACGGCGAAGGGAATGGCCGAAAAGATCGCTCCCCGGCGCGAGGCGAGCCACAGATCGGCACCCGCCGGGAACGGCGACTTCTCGATCCGCGCCGCTTCCGCGAAGGCGCAGGCAGAAAGGGCCGCGATCATCGGCATCCAGCCGTGACCGTGATGGGCTTCCCACCACGCGAGCGCGATCGCCGCCAGTCCCGCCGCCGGCCACAAGGCGCGCCGGCTCGGCATTCGCGACGCCAATGGCCTCAGCCGCAAATTCGCGAGGCGCGCGGCGATGAGATCGAGCGGGGTCGAAAGTACGAGCAGGACCAGGGCGGTCACGAGCCAGCCGCGCACGAACAGAAGCGCCGCGGCCAGGGTCAGCCCGAGCGCCGCCCACACCAGCCACGCCGGGGGCAGCCGGCGCTCCATCAGCCGCTCGGTGGCAAGCTCCTCGAATGGCGCGAGGACGAAGCGGCTCGGCCAGTCGGTCCTGGTCGACCGCGACGCGGCCAGGAGATTGCGCTGGAAATCGCCAAGCTGGTCGGCGCTTTCGACCAGGATCGTCCGCCCCCCGGCCTCTCCGGCCGGGATGCGCCGGGCGCCGCTCTGGATCGCGCGCCGGAGCAAGGTCGACTGCAAATCCCAGTCGCCGAGAATCGAGGCGGTCGAATTGAGCAGGTGGGCATCGACCAGCGCTACTCCGGCCCAGCGCGACTCGGCATCGATTCGCTCGAACGCGGCATGGGCCTCGTCATCGGGGACAATGGCGATCGCCGGTTCGGGCTCGGCGGCCAGGTTCGCCACCATTTCGGCGGGTGCGACGACCCCGTCGCCGACCAGCAGGATCATCGATCCGGCCTCGAACCGGCTTGCAGCCTCGTCGATGTCGCTGACCGGGAAGACCCCGATTCCGTCCAGCCGGAGGCGCTCGAAAATGTCCTGTAGCGCCTGGGGCACGCGCTCGACCACGATGACGATGGGCGCGGCTTCAGCCGCCGCGACGCAGCGGACCTGATAGTCGAGCAAGCTCCGGCCGGCGAGCGGGAGCAAGGCGCGAAGCTGGCCCGAGTCGTCTTCCTGATAGGCGCCGATGAGCGCGCCAACCGTCATGATATGCTCCTCCCCGGCCGGCTTCCTTTCTAACCGCTTTCGCGCCGCGTCAAAGGTGGTAAACTGCATCGCCATGACATCCCGCCCCAACCGCGCCGCTCAGCCGCCGCAGCCCGCCGACGTTTCGCCCGAGCCACTCGAGCTGACGCCCGACCTGTCGCTCGAGGACTCCAGCGCCTTCGACTCGGCGACCTGGGCCGAGGTCCAGGCCGAGCATTCAGGCGCCGGCGGCCGGGCAGTGCTCGGCTGGACCCTGTCGATCCTCGCCGCGCTGTGGTTGAGCTATGCCGCCTGGTCCGCGGGACGGACCCTCGCTGGCCAGTCTCTGACCTCGCCCGCGGTCGCGCAATGGGTCGCGGTCGCGGCCGGCCCGCTCGCCTTGCTCGGACTGTTGTGGCTGATGTTCGGACGCACCCGCCGCAAGGAAGCCGAACGCTTCACCCGTTCGGTCCGGACGATGCGCGCGGAGGCCCATTCGCTCGAAGCGCTGCTCGAGGTCCTGACCCAACGGCTGAGCGACAGTCACGGCTCGCTGAAATCGATGGCCGAGCAATTGATGGGGCTTGGCGACCAGGCAACCGGCAAGTTCGACGGCATCAGCCGCGACCTCGATTCGAGCAGCGAGCGGCTCGCCCGCCACGGCGAAACGCTCGACCGGGCGGCGGAATCCGCGCGCACCGACCTTGGCGTGTTGCTGACCGACTTGCCGCGCGCCGAGGAAACCGCGCGCTTGCTCGCCGAGCAGCTTCGCGCCATCGGCAGCAATTCGGCCGAAAAGGCCTTCCATTTCGGCGAGCAGATCAGCCAGTTGTCGGCGCGCGCGCGCGAAGCCGACGACAGCATGGGCCAATCAAGCCAGCGCATGACCGAGCGCCTGGCCGAAATCGAACGCGCGGGAAGCGCCGCGGCGGCCAGCGTCAATGATGCCGAAGCAAGTTTCTCGGGCGCGCTCGACTCGTTGCTCGAGCGCACCGCCCAGACTCTCGAAACGATCCGCGCCGGGATCGATGTCCAGTCGGCAGCGGTGTCGGCGCTGGTCGACCAATCCGCTGCAGGAATCTCGAGCGCCGGAATCACCTCCGCCGAAGCCATGGCGAACCATGTCGGCCGCGCTGATGCCTTGCTTGAGGGCTTGGGCGGCAAGGTCGCCGAGCAGGAAGCGAGCTCGAAACGGATGCTCGGCGACATCGACCAGGGTCTGGCGCTGATCGACCAGCGCTTCGCCGAACTGGCGTCGAGCGGCGACCAGCGCGCCGCTCATTTCCTCGATTCCCTGACCCGCGCCCGGAGCGCGCTCGACGGCCTTGCCGACCAGGCCGGCGCGCAGGACGATGTCATCGGCAGGCTCGCCGTGCAGACCGAAACCGTCCGCGTTCATATCGACCGACTGGCCGAAGTCGCGCAGACGCTTCGCCCGGAAATTGGCTGGGTCCGCGATGCCGCGGTCGAAGCGAGCGAGAAGATCGGCGCCAGCGGCGGTCATCTCGCCGACCAGCAGGAGCGGCTCGCGGCCCTGCTCGCCACGATCGACGACGGGGTTGGCGATGCCCAGTCGAAGCTGGTCGCGCTGACCGCGTCGATCACCCAGACCCAGGCCGAGGCAGCGGCGCTGACGGCCGAAACCGGCCCGTCGCTGGTGGCTGCATTGCTCCAGGTCAAGGAAGCCGCCGCCCATGCTGCCGACCGCGCGCGCGAGGCGATCGAGGCGGTTATCCCGGAAAGCGCGGGCAAGCTTTCGGCGCGGGCGCGCGAGGAGCTCGAACGGGTCATCCGCGATAGCATCGTCGAGCGCCTGCGCGAGGTCGAAGGCGTGGCTGCGACCGCGGTCGAGGCCGCGCGCGGTGCGTCGGACCGCCTCACCCAGCAGATGATCAGCCTTGGCCAGACCGCCTCCGCGCTCGAGGCGCATATCGAGCACACCGGCACGGACCAGCGCGAAAAGGATAGCGAGGCGTTCGCCCGCCGAGTCGCCCTGTTGATGGATTCGATGAATTCGGCGGCGATCGACGTCGGCAAGATCCTCAGCGACGAAATCGACGACAAGGCCTGGGATTCTTACCTCAAGGGCAATCGCGGGGTGTTCACACGCCGTGCCGTGCGCCTGCTGGGCGGCGGCGAAGCGCGCGCCATCCGCACCCATTATGACAGCGACATGGAGTTCCAGCATTCGGTCAACCGCTACGTCCACGATTTCGAAGCGATGCTCCGCCGGGTGCTGGCCGAGCGCGACGGCGGGATGATCGCGGTGACTTTGATGTCATCGGATATGGGCAAGCTTTATGCCGCGCTCGGCCAGGCGGTTGACCGCCGCCGCTAACGGCGGTGGTAGAAATCGAGGTCGGCGGGCGTGATCCACCCGTAGCTCCAATTGGCGACATAGAGCGCGGTCAGCAGCGCGCCGACCGCTGCCGCCTTGAGCAAATGCCGCGGCAAATCGAAACGGTGCGGCGCGCTATCGGCCTGGCCGGGGACCTTCGGGGTCCCGGCTTCCTCATCGGTGCGCACGCCCAGCGACAGCATGAGGAACGCACTGAAGGCGAAGAACAAGATATAAATCGCAATAATCGAGGTGAATTTCACCGGTCGATGGCCAACTCGCTGACATCGACCACCGGCTTCTTGCCAGTCCACAAGGTGGCGCAGCGGCGAACCGCGAGCCGCACCGCCTCGCGCCGGCTGTCGGGGTTCGACGCGGGATCGAAGGCGCGCGCCGCGGCGTCGGTTGCATCGGCGATGAAATCGTCGCGGTCGACCTCGACCGGGACTCCGAACGGCCGCACCAAAGGCGGTCCGGCGAGGTGCCCGTCTCGCGCGACCGCGAGCGCGACCGTGATGACCCCGCCAAAACCGATTTTGCGCCGTTCGTTGATGGTCGTCCCGTCCGCCGGGAGGATGACATCGCCGTCGAGCACCAGCCGCCCGGCGCGCACCTCATCGACCTTGCGCATTGCGCCCGGCGCGAGGTGAATGACGTCGCCATTGGTCTGGAAGATCGATTGCGGGACTCCATGCTCGAGCGCGAGCCGGGCCTGGGCGCGCATATGGCGGTTCTCGCCGTGAACCGGAATCACGATCTGCGGCCGTATCCACTCGTACATCTGCACCAGCTCGGGCCGGCCGGGATGCCCCGAGACGTGGACGTGCGCCTGCTTTTCAGTGACGATATTGACCCCCAGGTCGGCGAGCTGGTTCATGATCCGGCCGATCGCGATCTCGTTGCCGGGAATGATCCGCGACGAGAACACCACCGTGTCGCCATCGCCGAGTTTCAGTTCGTGGTTGCCGGCCGCGATCCGGCCGAGCGCGGCGCGGGTCTCGCCCTGGCCGCCGGTGGCGATGATCATCACCTCGCGGCGCGGCAGTCGCATCGCCTCGGTGAAGTCGATCGTCTCGGGGAAGTCGAGCAGATAGCCGGTGGCCTGGGCGACGCGCTTGATGCGGTCGAGCGAGCGGCCGGCGACGCACAGCCGGCGCCCGCTTTCGGTGGCGACCCGGCCCAATGTCTGAAGCCGCGCGGCGTTCGAGGCGAAGGTCGTCACCAGCACCCGGCCCTTGGCCTTCTTGACCTGATCGAGCAGGCCGGCGTGAACCCCCGCCTCCGATCCCGATGCCTGGTCCTGAAAGACGTTGGTCGAATCGCACACCAAGGCGAGGATGCCGCGGTCGCCGACCGCTTTGAGCGTTGGTGGACTCGACGGCTCGCCGATCACCGGGGTGTCGTCGATCTTCCAGTCACCGGTGTGGAAAATATTGCCGAACGGCGTTTCGATCAGCACCCCATTGCCCTCGGGGATCGAGTGCGACAGCGCAACGTAGGTGATCTTGAACACCCCCAGCTCGACCGTCCCGCCGCGCTCGACGATGGTGAGGTCGACGATCCCGGTCAGTCCTTCTTCCTCGAGCTTGCCGGCAATGAGGCCGGCAGTGAACGGGGTCGCGTAAAGCGGGGCCTTGAGCTCCTCTGCAAGATACGGAAGCGCGCCGATATGATCTTCATGGCCGTGGGTGAGAACGACCCCGATCAGCCGCTCGCGCTGCTTTTCGATGAACTCCAGGTCGGGCAGAATGAGGTCGATCCCGGGATGGTCCGGCCCGGCGAAATTAAGCCCGAGATCGACCATCAGCCATTGCCCGCGGCAGCCGTAGAGATTGACGTTCATGCCAATCTCGCCCGAGCCGCCGAGCGCGCAGAACAGCAATTCCTCGCCCGGGATCATGACTGCATCATCAACGCGCAATGGCGGCCGCGTGGAGGCGTGCAAGACCCTGGATGGTGAGATCCGGCTCAATCGCGTCGAAGACCTCGGTATGCTGGTCGAACAGGGTCGCGAGCCCACCGGTCGCAACCACCGTCGCGGCGCCGCCGATCTCGCGCTTCATGCGCTCGACCAGCCCCTCGATCATCGCCACATAGCCCCAGTAAATCCCGCTCAACATCTGGCTTTCGGTGGTCCGGCCAATGACTTTGGAGCCGGCCGGCGCCTCGATCGCGATGCGCGGCAGCTTGGCCGCGGCATTGACCAAGGCGTCGAGCGAAAGGTTGATTCCGGGCGCGATGATCCCGCCGCGATAGGCGCCATCATCGCCGACCCAGTCGAAGGTCGTGGCGGTGCCGAAATCGATGACGATCAGCTGGCCTTCGTGCTTGGCATGCGCGGCGATGGCGTTGAGCGCGCGGTCGGCGCCGACATTGTGCGGCTCGTCGACATCGAGGCGGATCGGCCACGCTGCAGCCCCCTGCCCGGCAATCATCGGCTCGACCGAGAAATACTTGCTCGCCAGCACCTCGAGGTTGTGAAGCGCGCGCGGCACCACGGTGCCGATAATCACAGCGCTGACATCGCCTTTCTTATAGCCTTCGAGCTCGAGCAATTGGTGGAGCCATACCGCATATTGATCCGCGGTCCGGCGCGGGTCGGACGCAATCCGCCAGCGCGTGCGGATCTCACCACCGTCCACCAAGGCGAAAACGAGATTGGTGTTCCCGGCGTCGATGGCGAGTAGCATCGGGGCGCCTTAGG
>JARXKO010000207.1 GCA_030271595.1 Pseudomonadota bacterium
GTTCGTCGCCGACACCATCCTCGCCAAGCACGACGAGCGCTATATGCCGCCACAACTCGGCGACCTCAAGGCCGAGCATCGGGCCGGCAAGACGCTCGACAAATGATCGCCGAGGCCGGGCTCGCGTCGCTGTGGCTAGCCGCCGGGCTGGCCGCGCTGCAAATGCTGCTCGCCTTCATCAGCTTTCGCGGCGCCATCGACAGGGGGCGGCAGATGCGCGGCGTGGCGGTGGTCCAGGGCGTGCTGACCCTGATCTCGTTCGTCATGCTGCTGCTGGTGTTCGCGCGCACCGATTTGTCGGTCGCTCTGGTCGCCGAGAACAGCCACAGCGCCAAGCCGTTCATCTACAAGGTCGCGGCGGCGTGGGGCAATCACGAAGGCTCGATGCTGATGTGGGTGACGGTGCTCGCCGTCGCTGGCGCAATTCTCGCGCTTTATTCGCGGCGCACGAGCGAGCGCACCCTGGTCGCGGCGCTCGGCGCGCAGGCGGCGTTGGCGATCGGCTTTTACGCGTTCCTGCTGATCGCCTCGAACCCCTTTGCCCGGCTGTTCCCAGCGCCGTTGGAGGGGCAGGGCTTCAACCCGTTGTTGCAGGACCCCGGCTTGGCCTTCCACCCGCCCACGCTTTATTTCGGCTATGTCGGCCTGTCGGTCGGGTTCAGCCTTGCGGTCGGTGCCTTGTTGACCGGCGAAGTCGACAGCCGGCTGGCGCGGGCGATGCGGCCGTGGGTGCTCGGCGCCTGGGTCCTCCTGACCCTCGGGATCACGGCGGGCAGTTACTGGGCCTATTATGAGCTCGGCTGGGGCGGCTGGTGGTTCTGGGACCCGGTCGAAAACGCCTCGCTCATGCCGTGGCTCGCGGCGACCGCCTTGCTCCATTCGATCAACGTCCTGGCCGCGCGCGGCGCCTTGAAAGCGTGGACGATGATGCTCGCCGTGATCGCGTTTTCGATGTCGATGGTCGGCACATTCCTGGTCCGCTCCGGGGTTCTGACTTCGGTTCATGCGTTCGCCATCGATCCGCAGCGCGGCGCCTTCCTCCTCGTTCTGCTCGCGCTTTATGTCGGCGCCGCATTCACCTTGTTCGCGGTGCGCGCGCCGGCCCTGCGCGAGGGCGCGCCGTTCGAACTGGTCAGCCGCGAGACCGGACTGGTCGTCAACAACCTCATCCTCAGCGTGATCTTGGGCACGGTATTCGTCGGCACGCTCTACCCGCTGTTCGTCGAAGCCGTGAGCGGCGAAAAGCTGTCGGTCGGCGCACCCTATTTCAATGCCGTCGCCGGGCCGCTGGCGCTGATCCTCGCGCTGCTCGTCGGGGTTGGACCTTTGCTGTCGTGGCGGCGCCAAAGCCGGCCGGTGCTGAGGCGGCTGGTCGCGCCGGCGCTGATCGGCGCGACGATGCTCGTCATCACCGTCATCGTCGCGCCGGGGATCAGTATGCTGGCGCGCGCGGGCCTTGCAGTCGGCGCGTATCTCATCGCTGCATCAATTGTCCCGTTGACCGGGCGCAATCCGTTGCGGGCGCCACTCCAGACCTGGGGGATGGTCGTTGCCCATTGCGGGATGGGCATCGCCTTGGTCGGCGCCGCGGCCAATGCCGCCTTCACCACCGAGCGGCTTGCAGTGGCCCAGCTCGGCGAGACCTTGAAGGTTGGCCCGTGGCTGGTCCAGCTGCAGTCGGTGCGCCCGGCGGCGGGCAAGAACTGGACCGCGCTCGAGGCCAAATTGTTCGCCAGTCGCGGGCAGGGACGGGTCACGCTTCGCCCCGAAACCCGCTATTTCACCAACCCCCAGGCGGAGACCAATGAGGCGGCGATCGTGACCTTCTGGAACGGCCAGCTGTACACCGTGCTGGGCAAAGCCGACCCGTCGGGCGGGTGGCAATTGCGCTTGTGGTGGAAGCCGTTCGTGACCCTGATCTGGCTTGGCGGTGCATTGATTGCGCTCGGCGGCGCGCTGGCCATGGCCGGCCGCATTCACTGGCGGCGCAAACGAACCGGCTCCGAATGGAAGCGCCGATGAGCAAGCCGCTGCGCTTCCTTCCGCTGGCGCTTCTGGCGCTGCTCGTCGCGGGGCTGGTTTGGCGCCTGGCGACCCCCGGCAACTCCAATGTCTCGTCGAAGATGGACGGTCAGCCGGTTCCGGTGTTCAACCTCGCAGCCGCGGTCCCGGGCATCCCCGGACTGGCGTCGAGCGACCTTGCCGGGGGCCAGCCCCACCTCGTCAACTTCTTCGCCAGCTGGTGCGTGCCATGCGCGACCGAGGCCGGCGTTCTCGCCCAGCTCAAGGGGCGCGGGGTGGCCATCGACGGCATCGCCATCCGCGACCGGCCCGACGATGTCGCGCGCTTCCTCGCCCGGTACGGCGATCCCTATGAGCGCATCGGCAGCGATACCCGCAGCCAGGTGCAAATCGCGCTCGGCTCGTCGGGAGTACCGGAAAGCTTCGTCGTCGATGGCCGAGGGATCATTCGTTATCAGCATATCGGCCCGATCGACGCCGATGAGGTGCCGATGATCCTCGCCAGGCTGGGTCAGGCCAAGTGAGGCGCGCCATCCTCCTTGTCGCGCTACTCGTGGCGGTGCCAGCCTTCGCCGACAGCAATATGCCGCCTGCTTATTGGGCCGACCGTCAGTTGCCCGACGCGCGGCAGGAGGTGCAGGCCGAGGCGCTGATGGACCAGATTCGCTGCCTCGTCTGCCAGGGCCAGTCGATCGCCGACAGCGATGCCGAGCTCGCCGGCGACATGCGCGACCTGGTGCGGCGCCGGATCGCGGCGGGCGAAAGTCCGGGATCGATCCGCGCCTGGCTGATCGCCCGCTACGGCAGCTGGATCAGCTATCGCCCGACCAGCGAACCGTCAGCCTTGCCGTTGTGGCTGGTGCCGCTGGCGTTGTTGCTTGCCGGCGGGACGCTCCTGCTTCGCCGGGTCGCGGTGCGGAGGCGCAAATGATGGCGTGGTTGATCCTTGCGGTGCTGGTCGGCGGGAGCCTGCTCGCCTTGCGCGTGGTGGGGGTGCGCGGCGGCCTGCTCACCGCCTGCGCGGCGGCGCTGATGCTTGGCGCCACTGGCTATGCGCTGCAGGGCGACCCCTCGGTCCCGGCGGCGCCGGCGGCGGGGAGCTCAAGCGGCAATATCTTCCCGCTCACCGCCGCTCGCCACCAATTCTTCGGCAGCTTCTCGCCGGC
>JARXKO010000208.1 GCA_030271595.1 Pseudomonadota bacterium
GGTCGGTTGTGGCGGGTGACAGGCGCAGGTACCCGCCGGCCTCCTTGGCGAGCAGCCGCTCGAGCGCCGCGCGGCGCTCGGTGAGCGGCTCACTGGCGAGCAACTCCGGGCCGATCGCGAGGCAATCGAAGGCCATGAACAAGGCCGGGGTCGCGGCGCTAAGCTTGGCGATCCGGCTGGCGGCGGGGTGAAGCCGGGCTTGCAGCGCCTCGAACGACATGGCGCCCGCGGTGTCGATCAACAGCTCGCCATCGAGCACGAAACGCTCCGGCGCGAGTCGCGCGAAGAGCGCGACAACCTCGGGGAAATAGCGGTCGAGCGGCTTGCCCGATTTGGACCACAAGGCCACTTCAGCGCCGTCGCGCGCGGCGATGCAGCGGAAGCCGTCCCATTTGGGTTCGAACTGCCAGCCTGAGCCGTCGGGAAGATGCTCGACCAAAAGCGCCTCCATCGGCTCGAACGGGGCTGTGGCGGACCTCATCAACCGGGCAACGCAGCGCGGGCCCCGCGGTTGCCGATCCTAAAGCTGGAAAGTGCCGACGATGACGGTGTGGCAGGTGCCGCCGAGGATCACGCGGTCGCCGCGATGTTCGCATTCGAGGTGGCCGCCGCGGCTGCTGGCCTGGACCGCGTCGAAGCGTTTTCGGCCAAGCCTTGCCGCCCAGAACGGCACCAGCGAGCCATGGGCCGAGCCGGTCACCGGATCCTCGTCGATCCCGTGATACGAAGCGAATACCCGGCTGGCGATCGCGCTGTCATCGCCCGGGGCGGTGACCATCACCAGCCGGTCATAGGCCTTGAGCGCGCGGAAGTCGGGCTCGACCGAGCGCACCGCGGCTTCGTCCTCGAGCAAGGCAATCGCCGCGCCATTGCCGCCGCGGCCGAGAAACAAGGGGATGGCGGCGGGCAGGCCGAGCGCGTCGAGCAGCCCAGGCTCGTCGCCTTGCTCCACGGTTCCGGCGGGGAGATCGAGCCACAGCAGTCCGTCCTTGCGGGTAACGGCGAGGATTCCGCTGCGTGTGGCGAAGCGGATGTGCTCGCTTTCCATCAGCACATGGGCGCTAGCGAGCGTGGCATGGCCGCAGAGATCGACTTCGACCGTCGGGGTGAACCAGCGCAAATCGTAATCGGCCCCGCCCTCGGAGGCGTCGTCGTCGCGGGGGACGAGGAAGGCGGTTTCGGCGAGGTTATTCTCGGCCGCGATCGACTGCATCAGCGAGTCGTCGAGCCAGCGGTCGAGCGGCATTACGGCGGCCGGATTGCCCGCGAACGGGCGGCTGGCGAAGGCGTCTACCTGAAAGAAGGGCAGGCTGGTCAACGCGTGACGTCCTCCTGGCCCGGCTCGACCAGGCCGATCGGGTCGGGATGGATGAGGATATCGACGCCGGGGAAATCGCGATGGATCGCGGCTTCGAGTTCGTCCATCGCGCGGTGGACCTGGTCGAGCCTTTGCGCCGGGTCGAGGGAGAGATGGAACTGAACGAAATCATGGCCGCCCGAGGTGCGCGTACGCAATTCATGGACGCCCTCGGCGCCGGGATAGGCACGGATCAGGGCTAACAGAGTGTCGCGCCTTTCGTCGGGCCATTCGCGATCCATCAGCTGGTCGACCGAATGGCTGGCCGCGTTCCATGCGCCATAGAGCAGCCACGCGGCGATGATCAGCCCAAACACCGGATCGGCCTCCTTCCACCCGAACAATTGATCGAGCGCGAGCGCGGCGATGACCGACAGATTGAGAAACAGATCCGACTGGTAATGGACATTGTCGGTGGCGATCGCGACCGATCCGGTGCGGCGGATGACGTACCGCTGATAGGCGAGAAGCGCGAAGGTCGCGACCATCGCCACCACCGACACCGCGGCGCCGCTTTCGAAGCCGGTAGTGCCCTGTTTGCTGCCAAAGCGATCGATCGCCCGCCAGGCGATGGCGAGCGCGGAAATGCTGATTAGAACGACCTGGACCAGCGCCGCCAGCGCCTCGGCCTTGCCGTGGCCGAAGCGATGCTCGTCGTCGGCCGGCATCGCCGCCCAACGCACCCCGAGCAAGGTGATGATGCTGGCGACCAGATCAAGCGCGGTATCGGCGAGGCTGCCGAGCATCGCCACCGACCCGGTCGCGAGCACCGCCCAGGCCTTGGCCACAAGCAGGAACAGCGCCATCGAGATGCTGGCCATCGCGGCGCGGGTGGTGAGCTGGCCGCGCGCCGCCATCGTGGCTCGCGCCGGTACCTTGGGCGAAGGTGCCGCGGTCATGGGTAGAGCAGACCTTCGTTCCAGCCGCCGTTTTCGCTGCGAGTGAACAGCCGGCGCTCGTGAAGGCGATTGGGGCGGTCGGTCCAGAACTCGATCCGCTGCGGCACCAGCCGGAAGCCGCGCCAATAGGGCGGGCGCGGAACATCCTGACCCTCGAAGCGGGCCTTGACCTGGTCCAGCAAGGCTTCAAATGTGGCTCGGCTGTCGAGCGCGCGCGACTGGTCCGACGCCCAGGCGCCGAGCTGCGATTCGCGCCCGCGTGAGGCGAAATAGGAATCGGCCTCGGCGTCGCTGACGGCCTCGACCGGGCCCTCGGCGCGGACCTGGCGGCGCAGGCTCTTCCAGTGGAACAGCAAGGCAGCGCGGGGATTCGCGGCGAGCTCGCTGCCCTTTTGACTGCCGGCATTGGTGTAAAAGGTGAAGCCGTCCGGCCCGTGGCCCTTCATCAGCACCATCCGCAGCGATGGCTGGCCGTCGTCGGCATCGGCAGTTGCGAGCGCCACCGCTTCGGGGTCGTTGGGCTCGCTCGCGATCGCCTCGCCGAACCAGGAATCGAAGAGCTTGAGGGGGTCGTTCATGCCGTGCCGCGCTTAAGCGCTTGCGCCCTTTGAGAGCAACCCATCTGGTCAGGCGCTTTTGGTTGCGGCATGGAGCGGCATGGCTTTGGACCTCTATCAACGGCTCGGTGTGCAGCGCGGCGCGAGCGAGGCCGAGATCAAAAAGGCCTATCGCAGCCTCGCCAAGCAGCTCCACCCAGACCGCAACAAGGACAAGCCCGACGCGGCCAAGCGCTTCGGCGAGATCACCCACGCCTATGACCTGCTCAGCGACAAGGACAAACGCGCGCGCTACGACCGCGGCGAGCTGGACGAGGACGGCAATCCCAAAATGCCGTTCGGCGGCGGCTTTTCGCCGGG
>JARXKO010000209.1 GCA_030271595.1 Pseudomonadota bacterium
ATGCCGATGATCCCCGAGGCGGCGGCGGCAATGCTCGCCTGCGCCCGCATCGGCGCCATTCATTCGGTGGTGTTCGGCGGCTTTTCGCCCGAGAGCCTCGCCGGGCGGATCGCCGATTGCGGAGCGGTCGCGGTGATCACCGCCGACGAAGGGTTGCGCGGCGGCAAGCACATCCCGCTCAAACGCAACGTCGATGCGGCGCTCGACCACCACGGCGACATCCCGAGCGTGATCGTCGTCACGCGGACCGGCGCCGACGTGCCGATGAAGGCCGGCCGCGACGTCAGTTTCTCGGCCGCGCGCGAACGGCTCTCGACCGAATGCGAGCCGGCGATCATGAAGGCCGAGGACCCGCTCTTCATCCTTTACACCTCGGGCTCGACCGGAAGCCCCAAGGGCGTCGTTCACACCACCGGCGGCTATGCGGTGTGGACGGCGACCACTTTTGAGTGGATTTTCGGCCCCCGCGACGACGACATCTTCTGGTGCACCGCCGATGTCGGCTGGATCACTGGCCACAGCTATGTCGTCTATGGGCCGCTGGCGATGGGCGCGACCAGCGTGATGTTCGACGGTGTCCCCAATTACCCCGACGTCGATCGCTTCTGGGAAACCGTCGACCGGCTTGGGGTGACGATTTTCTACACCGCACCGACCGCCATTCGTGCGCTGATGCGTGAGGGCGACGAGCCGGTCCGCCGCCACAGCCGCACGTCCCTCCGGTTGCTCGGCACGGTCGGCGAGCCGATCAATCCCGAGGCATGGGAATGGTATTGGCGCGTGGTCGGCGACGGGCGCCTGCCGATCGTCGACACCTGGTGGCAGACCGAGACTGGGGGAATTCTCATTTCGCCGTTCCCCGGCGCGACCGAAATGAAGCCGGGAAGCGCGACCAAGCCCTTGCCCGGCGTGCATCCGCTGCTGCTCGATCCCGAGCATAAGGTTCTCGACGGCGTGGCCAGCGGCAACCTTTGCATTGGCCACAGCTGGCCGGGCCAGGCGCGGACCTTGTGGGGCGACCAGCAACGCTTTTTCGACACCTATTTCACCGCTTATCCGGGACTCTATTTCACCGGCGACGGCTGCCACCGCGACAGCGACGATTATTACTGGATCACCGGCCGGGTCGACGATGTCATCAACGTTTCGGGCCACCGAATTGGCAGCGCCGAAGTCGAAAGTGCGCTGGTCGCCAATCCCCGTGTCGCCGAGGCCGCGGTCGTGCCAATCCCGCACGACATCAAGGGCCAGGCGATTTACGCTTATGTGACCTTGAAGGCCGGCGAAGAGGGCAGCGACGCGCTGCGCCGCGAACTCGGCCAGACCGTCCGCGAGGAGATTGGGGCGCTCGCCGCGCCGGACAAGATCCAGTTCGCCCCGGCTCTGCCCAAGACCCGGTCGGGCAAGATCATGCGCCGCATCTTGCGCAAGATTGCCGAGGGCGCGAGCGACGGCTTTGGCGACATTTCGACGCTCGCCGATCCGGCGGTTGTCGACAGCCTGGTTGAAGGCCGCCATGGATGAGGGAGTTTCAACGCCGGCGCCGCCGTTATATTGGCATTGCGCCGGCTCATTGCCGACCGACTGGAGGGATTGACCAATGAAGACGAAGTTGTTTGCGTTTCTGGTGCTGGCCGCGATGTCCGGGCCGCTGTTCGCCGCCAACGACCCGCTCGACGTGTTCAAGGGCCGCTCGCACGGGCAAGGCCAGCTCAAGGTTATTTTCAAGAAGCCGCAGACGGTCGATGTCGATAACGTCGGCACCATCCAGCCCAACGGCGACCTCGTCCTGGTCCAGCGGGTCGACGACCATGTCAGCGTGCCGCGCACGCGCAGCTGGAGGATCCACAAGGTCGGCCCGTCGCGCTACACCGGGACTATGGACGATGCCGTCGGTCCAGTCAGCTTCATCGCCACCGACAACCAGGTCCATTTCACCTACGTCGACCATGACGGCAATCATTTCGACCAGCTTTTGGTTTCTCGCGGCCCCAAGGAAATCGTCAACTATCTGAAGGTCAAGCGCTTCGGATTCACGGTCGCGCGGATGACCGAAACGATCCGCAAGCTGGACTGATTTCCCGGTACTGCTAATCCTGCGCCGGGGAGGATGCGCGACTGATGAGCGAGCGTGAACCAGCTGGCAGCCAGTCGATGGCGCGCGTGATCATCGCCTCTTCCGCCGGTACTGCGTTCGAATGGTATGATTTCTTCATTTTCGGCAGCCTTGCGCCGATCATTTCTAAAGTGTTTTTTGCCGGGCTCGATCCGACTCCGGCCTTGGTTGCCGCATTGGCCCTGTTCGCGGTCGGTTTCGCTTTCCGGCCCCTTGGCGCGCTGATCTTCGGCGCGGTCGGCGACCGCATGGGGCGCAAGGGCGCGTTTCTTGTCACCGTCAGCCTGATGGGCGCATCGACCTTCCTCATCGGCCTCCTTCCGACTTACGCCAGCGCCGGAGTCCTGGCCCCCGTCCTGCTCATCTTGCTGCGCATCTGCCAGGGCATCGCGCTCGGTGGCGAATATGGCGGGGCCGCGATTTACGTCGCCGAACACGCGCCCGACGACAAGCGCGGCGCCTCGACCGGCTGGATACAATCCTCGGCGAGCTTCGGCCTGCTTGCGGCACTGCTGGTCATCATCGCCACCCGGACTTCCGTGGGCGAGGACCAATTCGCCAGCTGGGGCTGGCGGATCCCGTTCCTCGCGTCGGCAATACTGCTTGCGATTTCAGTGTGGATGCGCGCCCGGCTGGCCGAAAGCCCGCACTTCGCCAAGTTGAAGGAGGAGGACCAATTGAGCCACGCGCCGCTGCGCGAGGCCTTCACCACCGCCGCCAACGTCAAACGCGTGCTGATCGCCTTCTTCGGTATCATGTGCGCTCAAGGGGCAGTGTGGTATTTCACCTTTTTCTACCTGCAGGTGTTCCTCGAAAAGTCGCTCGGCCTGCCCGGCGCGACCAAGGATCTGTTGCTGGTCGGGATGACCTTGGTCAGCGCCCCGCTGTACGTTTTCTTCGGCTGGCTCAGCGACCGCATCGGGCGCAAGCCGGTGATGGTCGGCGGGATGGTGCTCGCGCTTTCCCTCTACTTCCCCGCTTCGCACTGGATCGCCGAAGCAGCGAATCCGGCGCTGGTCGCTGCCCAGCGGGCGACCCCG